>JBAUVX010000185.1:0-5349 GCA_049583465.1 Waddliaceae bacterium
AAGAAATGTTTTAGATTTTTCTCAAGTTCGCCTTTCTGCTGCACTGCTCCGGCAATACATGAGAATAGTTACTTAAGTCGAATCATGAAAAAATCTTTACCCCTTTTTGTCACCTTATTTCTTTTTATCACCTTTCAAGTCGATGCAGCTCCTCCTTTATTCGGAACAAAACTCCTCCCTTCCACAGAATCAGATCCTGATAGCTTTATTGATCACAAAGTTAATGTGATTAATGGAGACTATTGCGAAGTCGCAACAGACCTTATCATCAAAGGACCGGATGATTTAGTCATGCAACGCTATTACAGCAACAGCAATTACATCACAGGAAATGGCAAAGGAGGATGGAGAATATTTCCTCAATGTTGGCTAACGGTAGGAAAAGATCCTAAAGGAAATCATTGCCATGTCTCTGGAACCACCTACCACCGGACTTATGCCTACACAGGAGAGAGATCGGGGAGTATTTTAACCTACAGCGGCTGGGAAAGCCGGACGTCAAAAGATGATGGATTGCAAGTTCGGGGCTTTAGGGACGGCAGAAGCTTATGTAATACAGCTAGAGGTGAAGTCAGCGGTCAAGCAAATGTTCAAAATAATTTATTGCGATATCAAACCAAAAATCAGAGCTATACTCTTAAACTTGGAGATGGCACGGAACGCTATTTCGAAAAAGTTGATAATTTGCCTTCTCTCTGCCTTGGTGAGGAACTGAACATCGATGTTTCCGAAAAAGTCAAAGACCCCGAGTACTTTCGATTAAAATTAGAAATTCTTCCCTCCGGAAATAAAGTTCGTTACCACTACGATGATGCTGGGCACCTTACACGAGTGGAATTGCTCAATATCTCTGAGGAGAAGGTTTTTTCTTGGATCACATTGAGCTGCCAACCAGAACAGCTCATGATATCTACAAGCGATGAAAGAAACATTACATACGAACTTGATGGATCCCTGATTACCCGAGCTGAATACTCATATCAACCATCGTGTCTTTACACCTATAGCGACAAGGGGAAACTGGCACAAAAAATTCTCCCCGGAAGGACCTCTGCGATCGAGTATGATGCCAATTCACGCGTCATTTGTCTAAAAGAACAATTAAGAAACTCCAATGAATTGTTCCCTTCAAAAACATTTTCCTATGAAAGTGGCTTGACAGAGGTAATTAATGCCATTGGCCAAAAAACAATCTATCGCTTCAACAAGAGAGATCAACTCGAAGCTATAGAACACTATGACCTTGCAGGAGCAAAATATCGTGTTGACCGTAAGTTTTGGGATTCCGAAAGAGAGCGGTATGGACGCATTCTTACAAAAACAATTGAAGATGGAAATGGGAACACGATTTCTGCCCGTTGTTATTCTTACGATGAAAGAGGCAACGTCACGGAAGAGTTTTTGTATGGAAAACTTACGGGCAAAAACGATGCCTTCCTTCAGATGGATAAAAATGGACAGGTTATTGCAGGCGAAGATGATGACTGCCACGTCAAAAAAATGGAATATTCCCAAGATGGGTTTAACCTAATCACAGCAATTGGAGATTGCAAAGGAAACGAAACGATTTTTGAATATGCCCCCGACACGAACCGAATGATCAGAAAATATGTCAAAGATAACAAGAAATCAAAATGGGAAAAAATTCAAAAGCGCACGTTTTATACCTACAATGATGATGGCGTATTAATCGAAACCTTCGAAGATGATGGTCATAATATCGAAAAGAAATCAAATTACGGAGTATCTGAACGGCATATCACAGCCATTATACCCCGAAATAACTTTCCTGGAATTGGCCTTCCGGAGGAGGTTGTCACTTATACAGGCGACCCAAAAGACAAATTTACCCCCCTTCAGTTAAAAAGAGTCGTCAACACCTACGATTCCCAAGGACGCCTTCTTAAAGAAGATACCTATGATGCCAACAACTCTTATTGCTACACGAAAATATGGGAATACGATGCTCACGGGAATCTGACAAAAGAAATCGATGATGAAGTTCATAAAACGCTCTATAGTTATGATCCCCTAGGTAATTGCACATCTAAGCAGATTCCTCACCAAAACCTTACTATTCAATTTTTATACAATAAACAGGGCAAGATTATTAAGACACGTGAGAGTTATGGGTCGACTCAATATGTCGTAAACACCACCTATGATCTATTAGGAAGACTGCTATCCTCCACCGATCGGCTGGGTAATCGTACTGACTATGAGTATGACCTGCGCGGCTTCTTATCCAAAGTGATCCATCCTGCAATGATAGATGACAATGGAACCGTTTCAAGACCGGAAGAGAGTTACGAAAATGACCTTTTCGGCAACCCGCTGATCACGACAGATCCAAGAGGCTATCAACTCAACAAACGTTATAACTTGAGAGGAAACCCCATCTCAATAGACTACCCTGATGGGACGTATGAGCTATTCAAGTATGATCTTGAAGGAAGCCTCCATCGTCATCTGACCCGGGATAAAATCATTTCGGTGTTTGAGTATGACTTCTTAGGACGGCAAGTCAATGAAGAGCGCTCAACCCTTGGCAGCAGCGGCTCTGGAAGTTGGATTGATAATACCTTCTGCAAATATAGTCCCTACCATCTAACAAGTATCAAAGAGAAAGGCAGCATCATTTGTTACGAATACGATGGAGCCGGACGCCCTTCCAAAATTTTTCGACCATCTACAAACTCTGAAAAAGATGATGAAAATTCAAGGAAAGAAGAATATTCATACGATTCGCTTGGAAGAGTTGCCGAGAAAAAAATCTTTTTCGATCGAGGAGAAGATAACTACATTCTTGAGCACACAGAATATGATCTTGGCGGCCGTATCGTTGAAAAAAGAATTGAAGATTCCAAGGGGGTTCTTTTACAAGCCACACGCTTCATCTATGACGAGAAAGGCCTTTTAGTTGAAGAGCAGGCTTTACCGGATGGTCAATACCTCTCTCGAGTGAAAACTGACTACAATGAACTTGGCGAACCTATCCTCATTACAGATGCCGGAGGAAGAGAAACCCATTTTATTTATGAAACGATCCTCGATAACGCTTCCCAAAACGTTTTAAAGAAAACCATTATTGACCCGTCAGGGGTTTCCACAGAAATGCAATTTGATGCATTTCATCGTATGACCTCGCTAAAGAAAGTCACTTCTACAGGAGAACTTCTATCAGCTCAGTCCATTACCTACGATCTCGCAGGTAATAAAGTCTCCGAAGAAAATCATGTGTTATCTCCTTCAGGGGACTTAGAAGGACAACGAACCAGTTTTGTCATTGGTCCGATGAATCGCACAGAGGAGATACATGAAGCTGTCGGAACAGAGAAAGAGCGGATCACTTACCACACTTTTGGTGAAGATGGAAAGCTAGCCTCTAAACTTTTGCCCGGAATCGAAGCGCCGGTGACCTACACCTACAATAAAGAGGGGCGGCTTTATAAAATTTATCACAAAAGTGAAAGCAAAGATCCGGATGTTTCAAATACTTA
This sequence comes from Waddliaceae bacterium, assembly GCA_049583465.1. Taxonomy (GTDB): domain Bacteria; phylum Chlamydiota; class Chlamydiia; order Chlamydiales; family Waddliaceae; genus JBAUVX01. The sequence goes on from JBAUVX010000185.1 coordinate 3,501, forward strand.
CTCCTATGACAAGAGAGGAAATATCACCTCTGCGCATTCACTTCATGGGAAAACCATCACGAGAAAATACAATGCTTTTGACGAAGCGATCTCTGAAACAATTAAAGAAGATGGAAGTAAATATACTGTTGAATACGAGTATGATCGAAAAGGGAGAATCACACGAATCCTCCTTCCCGACGATTCAACCATTAAATATAGCTACGACGCACTGCATGGGAAGAGCATTTCGAGAATATCCCCCTCCGGTAATACTTTGTACACCCACGAGTACTCAGAATATGATGAGTGGGACCGACTAAAAGAAGAGCGATTCATCGGCTTTTCCGGACAGAAGAAAAATGAGTTTAATCTAGCAGGACAGCCCATCTTAGCTGAGTGTGATTTCTATAAAGAGCAAGTTCCGGCTAACGGTTACGATGCCATTGGAAATCTTCTACATCTGCACCGCGAAGGGGAATTTGAGCCTAGCGATCTCTCATATACATACAATCTCTTGTCCCAAGTTACTTCAGAAAAAGGAGAAGCTGAAAACAGATACTCTTACGATTCTATTGGCAATCGGCTAACCAAGAAAGAGGAGCAATACCATTACGATGCATTGAATCAGCTGCTCAATACCTCTTCCGACCAGTATGCCTATACACTTCAGGGAACAGTTTCCGAGCGCACAAGGAATGGTCAAAAATGGAACTTTGAGAGCAATATTTTAGGTCAGCTGATTCACATTAAAAAAGACGACAATACTCTTATAGAATTCTCCTATGATCCTTTCGGTCGCCGATTATCAAAAAAGCATTTCGATGTATCAGGGAAATATAAGAAAAAACTTTCTTCATCTGCCTATCTATACATTGGAACACAAGAGGTTGGAAGACTCGATGAAAATGGAAACATTTTTGAGCTTCGTATTCCCGGTTTATCCCAAGAAGTACTTGCTGAAGAAAGTATAGCGTTTGAGCTTAGAGGTAAAACTGTTGTACCACTCTATGATATGAGAGGCAATGTCGTTGCCTTAATTGATCCCCAATGTCGAGAAGTCGTCGAATCCTACACATATTCCGCTTTTGGTGAACAAAGAATTTTTGATGCTTACGGGAATGAGCTCGAGGAATCACATTATCAAAACCTTTGGGGATACTCTGGTAAAAGAGAAGATCAGGAAAGCGGATTCATATTAATTGGACATCGCTACTATGATCCCGAGATTGGGCGCTGGATTAGTCCTGATCCTGCCTTTTTTGTAGATGGACCAAACTTGTATGCATTTTCTCAAAATAATCCGCTCCACTATCTCGACCGTTTCGGCCTTAATTCTGAAAACAGACATTCTGAAGAATTTGAAGACTACTTCTATGGAGAAGTTGAATTGCACTGCTTTTGTGAAAGGCATCGCACCTGCAAGAGAGGTGGAGACCTGGGTAAAATTTATAGTCCGGAAGCAGCGCTTATCAAGTTTTTAGATGACTTTGAAGATTGTTTCGAAAATAAATCGCGCATTTATGATCTCAGCTCTGAAAAAGAATTCCAGACCCTTTCAAAAGGAATGATTCTTCTCAATAGTGGCATTGACACCGCATTTGAAGAAGCAAAAAATCATGCACGCTATCTTGCCCGACTTTCAGGAGGATACAACATTCACGGAGTTTACAATGCAACACATGGTAAATGCGTCGATGCCATGGAATATCTGTTAAATAAAGACTATTTTGCTACCCCTCCAATTAGATATCTTCACAAGAAATGGGATGCTTTTTTCGCGAATGCAGACTCGAATGTTCCCCTCTTGCAAATTTGCCATAGCCAAGGAGCTGCACAAGTAAGAAATGCTCTCATGTGCTACCCAAAA
>JBAUVX010000186.1:0-5500 GCA_049583465.1 Waddliaceae bacterium
TGAACCTATCTCACTAAACCATTTTTGCCGATTTCTTGCCTCTTGGGCTGATTTTGCGCTCAATTTTTCACTCAACTTTCATAAGTTGAGATCAAAATTCATCACAAAATCGGCTGAAAAGCGTTTAGTGAGATAGGTTCTTATCACCGAAATTTCTTAATGGAGATTAAAAATAAGAAGGAAAAAGGCAGGGGGTTGTTCCGCTTCAAATGGGTTATTTTTCAAAGTCAACTCCCTCTATACTTACTTACTTGACGAAGCTAATTACCCATGCTATATGCAAGTAAAAAAAGGGTGGGTTGTGGATCGCTATTTCTTCTATTTTATTTCAACGATCATGATTCTTGCAGGGTCTCATGTCATTCATGGACAAGAGAAAAAGCCCAATATCGTCGTGATCTTCGGAGATGATATCGGTCAAAGCAACTTAAGCATCTACTCGAAGGGACTGATGGGCTATTATACCCCGAACATCGATCGGATCGCAAAAGAGGGAATGATCTTTACCGATTACTACGCTGAACAAAGTTGTACAGCAGGACGAGCCGCTTTTATCACGGGCCAAAGTGTTTTCCGAACAGGCTTAAGCAAGGTGGGACTTCCGGGGGCTAAGATTGGAATCCAAAAAGAAGACCCGACAATCGCCGAATTATTAAAACCTCTTGGTTACGCAACCGGACATTTTGGAAAAAATCACTTTGGCGACCGGGATGAATTCCTTCCTACAGCCCATGGATTCGATGAGTTTTACGGAAATCTCTATCATCTAAATGCCGAAGAAGAGCCCGAACTTCCCGACTATCCAAAAGAACAGGATTTTCCCGATTTTCGCAAGAGATATGGACCTCGCGGTGTCATCCACAGCTTTTCAAATCCTGATGGATCTCAAAGAATCGAAGACACAGGACCTCTTACGAAAAAACGAATGGAAACCATTGACGATGACATTGCAGCCCGCTCAGTCGAATACATCGAAAAACAGCACAATGCTGAAAAGCCGTTTTTTGTATGGGTGAACTTTACTCACATGCATTTTCGTACCCATGCAAAACCCGAAAGCATCGGTCAAGCAGGGAGATGGCTAGGCCCCTACGCAGATGTCATGATTGACCATGACAAAAACGTGGGAGCTATTCTCAAAAAACTCGACGAGCTTGGGATTGCCGATAACACGATCGTTTTTTATTCAACAGATAATGGCCCTCATATGAACACATGGCCCGATGCAGGCATGACTCCGTTTCGCAACGAAAAGAATTCTAACTGGGAAGGTGCCTATAGGGTCCCGGCCATGGTGAAATGGCCCGAAAAAATCAAACCCGATACGATTTCCAATACGATCATGTCACACCTTGACTGGCTGCCAACATTGGTGGCAGCAGCAGGGGATTCCAACATCAAAGAGAAACTTCTAAAAGGGTATCGAATTGGAAATAGGACATATAAAGTTCATCTCGACGGCTATAATTTTTTGCCTTATTTCCTTGATAAAGAAAAAAAAGGGCCGCGCAATGAATTTTTTTATTTCTCTGATGACGGCGACTTAACGGGGCTTCGTTATGACAATTGGAAATTTGTGTTTGCCGAACAAAGAGTGCGTGGAACTCTGCAAATTTGGGCCGAGCCCTTCATTAAGCTAAGAATTCCTAAAATTTTCAATTTACGCATGGACCCGTATGAAATGGCCGATATTACTTCAAATACCTACTATGACTATCTGTTGAACCACGCCTTTTTAATGATTCCGGCTCAAGAATATGTGGCGAAGTTCATTGTCACATTCAAAGAATTTCCTCCTCGTCAAAAAGCAGCAAGCTTTTCGGTCGAACAAGTACTTGAGATGCTTCAGAAAAGTCCAGGAGGCTGAAAAACGATCTTTTATAACCCGGGTTTTAACCCGGGGGTCTCTTTTTTTCATAGTCAATGATGAGGGGAATCGCGTCTTCTAACTGATAGCCGGGAACCCAGCCTGTGATTGTTTTAAAATTGTCCATATTCGCTTGAGAGGCTTCAAAATGAATCTTCGTCTTTACTGTTTCATAAACCGCATCGTGAAAATGCTCGTTGAGAATGTTTAAGACATCGCTGATTTTACGCGCACATCCGGTGCCAAGGTTGACGGCGCCGGCGGCGTCGGATAGGGCTAGGCGGCACAACCCCTCTGCTGCATCTTCGGCAAAAATCAGATCGAAACACCCCTCGCAATTGTACACTTTCAAACGTTCGTTCTTTAAAAGAGCCCGTATCCAACGAGAGATAACATCCCGGGATCCTTTCCCATAACTGCGGAAAATTCTGGCACTGATTGCTGTGAACGAGGCCTCCTCGAAAGATTGCAGAAAAAAGAGTTCATGTTCATGGTAAAGCTTCGCTGCTCCGCACAGATTGCGTGGAGAGACCGGCTTGGATTCGTCAAGTCTAACGGGAAATCGGGGAGGAATCTCAAACTGATAGAGGCTCGCATGATAAACCAGATAGCTTGAAGCAAAAACGACCCGTTGTAAAGAGGGACAATCTTTTAAGCAGTCTATCAGGTGATGGCTTAACTGCACGTTGTGATAAAAATTTTCCCTCCAAAATCCATAGCTTTCCACCGACCGCTCAAAAGTCGCTGCCAGATGAAAAAAATAATGAGGCTCATAGGCTAGCAACTCTTCTTTTGTGATCGTATTGAGGTCCCCTTGACGATACAAGATCCCCTCTTGCCAGTCAGGCGGTTTTGGCTTGAGATCTCCAACAAAAATGTTCGCCTCATCCCTCTGCAAACGGTCAATGAGCACGGTGCCGATCACCCCTGCACCGCCGCTGACGAAAACATTGCAGCCTTTAAAACTATTCATGCGGCATACCCGTGCAGATAAGCATCAGCATACTTTCCTTGAATTAGAACATGCTCCCGCAATCTCCCCTCTTTGACAAATCCCATCTTTTCTAATACTGCCATGTGATGCGGACGAACCCCATAGGTCTCTGTATACAGCCGATGAAAATGCAGGACCTCAAAAGCTACGTTTTTGAGTAAAGAAAAAAAGCAAATAAACTCTTTCTCATACAATTTTTTGTCCTGATAACGAACAGTTTCCACTAAATAACTCATTTCGGCCCTTCCCGCATCCCAATCAATATGAACCAATCCCCCATATCCAATACACCTATCCTGCAATAAATAGCTAAACAGAAGCTGGGCCGGTTGTTGTTGAGCAAAAGATGGAACAAGCGTCTGTTTCCAGTAGTTTTCCTGATCTTCATCCGTCAGCGGCTTTTGTTGCCTCAGCACATCCATTTGTTCATTGCGCCAGGTCTTGATCAAAGGAAGGTCTTGATGGCGAAGAGGAAGAATACGATATGCCTCGAAGGAAAACTCCTGCCGGGATATACAGACATACTCCATCAGAAAATGAAGTCCTCTTTAAATCGAACCAACCGCTTTTCCTCTTGAGGCCTGATGAACGGATAGCGGGAAAGATCTTCTCCCATGGCTTCTAAAAAAAACCAATAAAAGCTATCCAATCCCATCGCCAGACTTAGAGAAGAAGCCCCTCCAAATCGAGGATTGCATTCCAATAGGTGAAGGTGCCTATCCCGGCGATCTTGGATGCACTGGAACAGGACATGCCCATAAAGTTCTAAAGCCTCTGCTATCTCTTTGCACATCGATTCTAGCTTTTCATTTCTCTTACTTACAGTTACTTGAGACTCCCCGTCCACGACGACCTCCCTATGCCTGGCGATCACCCCTTTTGCCCTCCCCGACAGATCGAGATACAGATCGACACTCATCTCCTCTCCTTCAATCCATGGTTGAAAAACGGGATGCTGCAACCCTTTGGCATGATCTAATGCTGCTGCTTTCGAGAGATTAAGCCCAATATGCCGTCCTCCCGCACCATAGCGCTCCTTGACGACGTAAGATTGACACTGCAGCTCATCCAATACTTCTGCTGTTTTGATTGCGGGATAACCCCATGCACTTAATCTGTGATAAAATCGGCATTTGTCCAAACAGGTCGACACCTGCTCGCCGCCGGAAATCATGAGAGAAATTCCTTCTTGCAGGAATGCCTCTCTTTGCCGGGCAAAAAATGGAAGCTCCCCATCACGAGTGGGAATCACACAGCGTATGGAGTGCCTTAGGCAATAGCTGATCAAGGCTTCCGGCGACAGTTCTGATAATGGCGGCATGTGCCAAAACCGATCAACAAAGTACTGTCCAATGCACCGGGAATCGGCATCTCCACCAAAGACCGTCCCCTTCACCCCAAGCTTTTCCAAAGCACGGCGAACTGCCTTCACAAGGGGGACTTTGTTGGAAAGACTGCTAATCAAAACAGTCAAAACATATCCCAGGTGATGAGCGCATGTTCTTCGATATCGGACACAACAGGTTTTCCCTCGATCTTTTCCCACGCATCCGCCGGCACCCCTTCGGGATAGGCATGGCGGACGATTTTCACCATTTCCCTTTGAACAGTCATACCTCGAGCAATGTTTGTGTTAGCGTAAATCGCTCGACGAGCCAGGATGCGCTCCTCTTTTTCCGGAGGCCGGGGCGACTTGATTTTGCCTGTAAGAGCCTCTTCCAACTGCCGCACCTCCTTAACCATTTGCCCAAATTCATCCGTCGTCAACGCAAAGGGATGATCAGGTCCTGAACGTGTTCGATCATCTGTTAAATGCTTTTCGATGACGCAAGCTCCCAATGCAATAGCTCCAAGGGTAGCAACACTGCCCGGAGTGTGATCGGAATAGCCGACTTGAACCTGAAAGCCTTGTTGCATGGAAGTCATCGATCGAAGACGGGTATCTTTGAAAGAAGCGGGATAGATAGACGCACAGTGCAACAAGACGATATGCTTGCAGCCCGTTTTCCACAAAACTTGCAACCCGTTTTCCACTTCTCCAAGGTTGGCGTGCCCTGTAGACAAAAAAATCGGCTTTCCACTTTCGCCTGCAGCTTTAAGCAATTCAAAATAGGTAAGATCCCCGGAGGCAATTTTAATTGCAGGAACATCGAGATCGACAAGCCATTTGAGCCTCTCGTTATCGAATGGAGTCGAGATAAAATCTATATCTTGTTCCCGTGCTTCTTGCTGAAGAAGATCATGCCACTCTTGGGGAAGGGACAGCGACTCCAACAGATTCCAGCTCGGATCGTTGACCCATCTCCCCTCTGACTTCCAGCGATGGTTAATGAGGGTTTTTACTTGGAAAGATTGAAATTTCGCCGCATCGGCTCCGGCATCTTTCGCCTTTCGAATGAGTGTTTTCGCTCTTTCTAGATCTCCGTCGTGATTGCTTCCAATCTCAGCAATGATATACGCCGGGTATCCGGTTCCAATGGTACGAGATGGCGTGAGGGGAATAGCGGGAATCGTCATGGACATGCCACCCGGGTTAAAAATTTCCTTATAAAAGATATACACATTCAAACTCAAGAATTGAATATTGTCTTACCGGATTTAGAGGGTGTCTACAACCCAAGTTCCGCATTTTGCGCGAG
>JBAUVX010000187.1:0-1657 GCA_049583465.1 Waddliaceae bacterium
GGCTTCTCGATTTTGGAGAAAATTGCTAGCTCATACGGTGTGTGTCAAACTGAATATGGAATTAGGCAACGAGCCTTTACAGTTTGAAGGTCTCATAACGCATTAACAATTCGCCCATGGGGTGAATCAATGATATGAATATCCAATGGTCCTTCTGTATTTTTATCGAACTGAATAGCTGCTTCAATCCCTACTTTCGTAATTTCAGCTACATCATCAAGAATACTGTAAATCGCTCCTATGGCTCCCAGCGCATACTCTTCCCCTGTCCCCATAGCAGAAAATTGAGAAAATTGTCTGACTGTTCGTAAATAGTCTACTTCAAATATCCCATGCGAATTCACGATAAGGAGCCCTAAATCGGAACTCTCGAAAGATTCGTAGCGAGAATATGAAGGAGAAAAATGGTAGAGATCTTTCAGGTCACGATGCAGTAGGTTAAAAACATCAAAAATTTGGTCAGGAGTTTTCCACTCATTGATTTTTTTTTCTTTAGAAAAATAATGAGTAAAAATCAGATTCCAGGAGGGATGGCCAGCTATTCCAACATAATTAGGACCTATTTGAATAATTTTTCCTTCGTCTTCAACATGAATTCCAGTTATTTCTTTTCTAAACCCAAATAAAGCCAAAGAATCTGAAGCAATGCAAAGACGCTTTCCCTTTTTTACGGCAGCCAACGTGGTCATTTGGTTTTCACCTTGTAAAAAATAACTGGATAGCCTGAGCTTTCATCAAACTCTATAACAGTATTTAAAGCTGTTTTTGCAATCTCTTCAGCAGTATCAAGACGATCATATAAAGCATGCATAGCACCAAAAGCATAGGAGGCTCCAGATCCAATCGCAGTAAAATAAATAAATTTCTGAATCGATCGCAATTCATAAGTTTTGAAAATTCCACTGGAATTAACGATGATTGATTCGAATCTTGATGATTCAAACGCATCTTCATTATCGTCGGAGGGAGATAAAAAATACTTATCCTTTAAAGACCGATGCATTTGAAGCCATTCTTCAAAGATTTTCTCTTTAGACTCTAAGTCAAGTATTTGTTTTGTTTGATTAAAATAGCTCTTCATAACAAGAGGCCAAACCGGGTGATCCGCTATTCCGATGTAGGAAGATCCACAGCTAATAATCTTCTCCCCATTAATAATATGATCTGAAGTTAATTTCCTTGACCCACCTGATATGCTCATAGAATCAGCTGCGATACAAATTTCGTTTTTCTTTTTTACAGCTAGAACAATTCCCATACGGTTATCACCTACCTTCTTTTTTTGTTCCGTTCTTGTTTTTCTTCAGCTTTTCTTTGTTCTTTTTGTCTTCTTGCGTCGGCTTTCTCATGTTTGCTTCTAGTGCTCTCACGAGGATTTTTACGATGGCTACCTTTTGGGCCCTCACTGACATTGTATTTTTCAGCAACTTTGTATCCACCATAAAAAGCAACACCTGTAGCAGCAGTATAAGCAACCGTAGTGAGAACAGTGGTCAACGAGGGAATCGCAAGAGATGCTCCCCAAGTGATAAGGGGGATAGCAAAGACGAACTGCCCATCAGGGTCTACAAAGGAAAGAGGATTATTTCGAACATAGGCGTAGAGGTTGGGGCCATCAGCGAAATCGAGAGGATCTGCGGTCAGCCACCGCCCCAGA
>JBAUVX010000188.1:0-11375 GCA_049583465.1 Waddliaceae bacterium
CTCAAGAGATCTATGCAAGTGATTTTTTACAAGTCAAGGATGGAATACAAAAAGATTGCTCGACTTTTTGCTTTTGGAATCTTTCACTTCAAGAATACTTTGCAGCTTTTTACTTAGCAGAACTGGGAATGTATCGGAACGTCATGAAAACCCACAAATACCATTCTCATATGCATCAGGCCTGGATCATCTGTGCCGGCCTTTTAGGGAGAACGCGTCCTGAAGAGAGTGAAAGAGAGCGTCATCAACGAGTGCTTGATTTTTTTAAAGCTCTTGAAGAGCCGCCAAATGATCTCATTGGAAGATATCATAGTCAGTTGGCAGTCTGTTGCCTCAATGCTTGTAAAGATCGAGGCGGCCTTTACGGCAAGGTAGAGGAGGAATACCACGTTTTGTCGCGATTTCAACAGAACATTAGGTTGTATTTAGAAAACGGATGGGATTCCCATTTAGACTTAGACTTTTCATTGGAGTGGAAGAATTGTTTCGCGATAAGGCACCCGTTAATCCAGAAGATTTTTGAAAATGGGCTGCATATTTCTCGGTCTCGACAAAAAGGAAGCATTAAATGGTTGATAGATGGACTGAGGGGCAAGGAACAGCCTAAGGACGATTCTAAAGATACGTATATCAACAATCGAACAATAGAAAGCCTAAGGGAGATCGGCTCCGGGGTAGAGAATATCGTAAGAGATCTCGCGAACGACTTGAAGATTCAAAATCATCATTTGCTCAGAAAGGAAGCGTTTTCCGTTCTAAAGGGTATAGGGCCTGCAGCAGAGGAGGCGGTTCCGGCTCTTATTGAGGTTTTGCGAAATAGAGAAGATCTTTTTAGATGGGACGCAGCTATCACACTAGCAGCAATAGGTCCTGCAGCAGAGGAGGCAGTGCCGGCTCTTATCGAGGCTTTACGAGACGAGGTTTCACGAGGCGAAGATAAGTGTGCAAACTTAGGTGGCATAATAATAACACTAGGATACATAGGCTATGCGGCAAAGGAGGCAGTGCCGGCTCTTATCGAGACTTTGCGAGACGAAGATAAGGTAATCCGAAATCTTACGATACTAGCACTAGGAGCGATAGGCTATGGAGCAGCAGATGCAGTGTGGGATCTTGTTATCGTCTTCCGGTGTGGAAATGCGGAAACTAAGGAAAGGGTAGCTCATGCGCTAGGGGAAATAGGACCCGCGGCAGAGAAGGCAGTCCCGGTGCTCATTGAGACAGTCTTAAGGAGGGATGAAGATCCGCATGTCATCGAAAAAGTAAAGGAAGCTTTAGTGAGGATAGGACCGGCGGCAGCGGCGGCTTTCGTTGATGCCTTAAATAATCAAGATGAGTATGTTAGATGGGTCGCAGCTAGGTTGCTAGGGAATATAGGTTCTGCTCCGGAGGAGGCAGTGCCGGTGCTTATCGAGGCTTTGCGAGATGGAGATGAACATGACAGAGGGGAAGCAGCCAACGCCCTAGGGAAAATGGGTCCTGTGGCAGAGGAGGCAGTGCCGGCCCTTGTCCGGGCCTTGAGAGATGAAAATCAGAAAGTCAGATTAGAAGCAGCGCATGCATTAGAGAGAATAGGTTTAGCGGCAAAGGAGGTCGTGTCAGCTCTTATCGAGGCTTTGCAAGATGGAGGTGGGCAAGAGAGAGAAGTTGCATTCACGCTAGGGATCCTAGCTCCTGTGCCAAAGGAGGTAATACCTGCTCTATTTACTGTCTTGCTTAATGCCTCGCGGGATGTCGATGAACAGGTTAGAGAAAGAACATTTTATTTCTTAAGACAAATAGGTCCTGAAGTCATGTCTACTCTCATTGATTCCTTAGATCATCAAGATATGGATGTCAGAGAGAGGACAGCAGATATATTAGGACAAATAGGCCGTAGGGCTGAGGAGGCCGCCCCGGCACTGACTATCCGGGCCTTGAGAGATAAAAATCAGAAAGTCAGATATAAGGCAGTGGAAGCGCTTGGAGAAATAGGGCCTGCGGCAAAGAAATCAGTGCCGGCTCTCATCAAAGCCTTGTTAGATGTAAAAGTCCCTTCGTATTCTGCTAGTAAAATGAAAGTAGCGGTAGAGAAAGCCTTGGAACAGATGGATTATGCATCTCTATTAGAATACGCGGTTGGTTCCAACAAGAAAAATCAGCAAAAAGTATTTTCAATTATCGTGAAAAAGGCTTTCCAAAACAATCATCCTCTCAGTTTATGTGAAGAAGGAGGTCTCATGTCCGGTGGAAATCATCTCTTGGCCAATCTTAGTGAACATAAAAAACAGTGTATTGGGCAAGGATTAAGGAAAGCTTTGGAAACATTAAGGACTTCTGACTGGTCCATTCCCTAAAGTGCCCAAAAGGGCAGGCACAGGGGCAGGGAATAGCTGCCTAGGTGAAGGATCGCAAACGGCAGGCCGTCAACATAAGACATCCTCGGCAGGGAATGAAAGTGTTTGCCCCGGGTGGAATGTAGCGAGATAGGTTCATGCTCGACTTTGCAAAGTCGAGCGGCATGCGCATGTTTTCCGATCGATGAACCTATCCGTAAATTCATATTCTCCATCTTTCTTCATTTGTTGGATCTTTTTTAGCTCTTCTTCTTGCCAAACTTTTCCAAGTTTGCCTTCGAATAAGAGGTAAAAAATCCCAAAAAAAAATGAAAAAATTTGATTTTTTTGTTCATGTATTGACAATAGAATTTAATACGGAAAAGCTAAAGAAGAGTTGCTAATTTGAAGAATGAGTCAAAATAGGGATTAAGAAAGGAGGGGTCTTTATGCTTTACTGGGCGTTGATATTTTTTATTGTGGCACTCGTTGCTGCTGTTTTCGGTTTTACGGGCATAGCCGCTGCATCTGCAACTATAGCGCGTGTATTATTCTTTGTCTTTGTGGTGTTATTTGTTATAGCCTTGGTGTTCCACCTGTTTCGAGGGGCAGGGACATAAAAACGGATAGGTTCTGCGTTAAGATAAGGACGCAAATATTTTTTCCCTTTTTTCTATTGCAGAAAGGTCTACTGTATTGCCATGTTTTTGGCTTGCTGCATTAAAAATTGCGTAAAAATGACAGGCAATCACTTCTTTTTGCCACTTATCTTTTGCCAGCTTGGCAATGGCAATTAGGTTCTCCATCAATCTGATGGATACGGAACAGTGATCCTCCGCGTACTGCCTCAGGGGATTAAAAGCGGCACTCACGTAGGCTTCAAATGAAAACTCTTTTGAAATGACAAGAAGCTTATTTTTATCGTTATAGTGACGGGTATTCGGAAACTGCCTTGATGTCAAGCGAGCAATCGACTCTGAAATATAATTGATGCAGTTATTGGCCACCATTAGATCATTGATTCCGGGAGAAAGGGCGCGCAATGCCATCTCAAGGAGATTGAGGAGGTTGCATTCTAAGTCCTCCAAAGGAACTCTTTTTTCTCCGAGAATAAATTTCGACCGGATAGTTGAAATGATGTCTTCATTTAGCTTTTTCTTGGAGTAGACAACGACAACTGAAGATCCTGTAAAAATAAAATCACCTTGGCGATAAAGTATCTTAAGTACCATGTCGATCTTATCTGCAATATCGTATAGGGATTGTTTATCTATTGATTGAAGGTAACCGGAACGATTTAAAGTAATTTCCTGTTTAGGAAAGTCTATTTCTTCAGGTAAGAAAAGAGTTTCTTCCTTAGGCGGTGCTTTGTTATAGGGTTTCATAGACTTAATTGATTCACATAATTCATCAGCAATTTGCGAGATTACAGTACCCGCTTGAATTTGCCTGACTAAAAAATGAACATACAAAATCAATAGGAATATGGTGACAAAAGTAAAAATAATGCCCAGGGTGATGGAAATTTGAGGAATGGGGCTGCCTTCATTTCCTATGGTCATTTTATAGATACAATAGATGAGATAGATGTATGTCCCTGAGAACCAGCCTAGAACGAACTTGCTGAAGGCTCTGATTTTGAATGATCTTAGAATATATGCCCCATACTGACCGGCCAAAACAGTGAATATCAGCAAAGTGATTGAAAGAATAGTGGTCATAGCAGCCATAATGGCGCCGCTAATACTGGAAAAAAGATCTTGAATGCCGGTTTGATTGATCCCCCAATCATTGCTTAGCAGGGTGTCCTTGCGGTGAAAGTGCGTGAATGCAATTTCCTCGGCATGCTAAGATTTCTCTTAAACAATCATTATTTGATGTTTTCATGAGTACATTCGATAAATTGACTAAAATAGAAGCTCTCATTGCGAGAGCGTCCTCCGAAGGAGAATATCAAGCGGTTCTTCTTGCAAAAGAAAGAATCCAGAAAAGAACCAATCAAGAATCGGTCGAATATCGCATTTCTACAGGCAGTCCTTGGAAAAAAAAAGCTATTCATCGCTCTATGCAAAAAGTTTGGATTTTCTACTTATCGCTATAAAGGCCAACGATACACTACAGCGCGACTAAAGATCAGTCGTGAACTAATGGGAAAAATTTTATGGCCTGAGTTTGAAAAGTATGCCAAAATGCTTGAAGAGGCTGTTTCTGAAATTGTGGATGATCTGATATCAAAAATTCATAGCGGGGATTTCGAAGAGACTGAAATAGCGGGAGAAGTAGGATTTGAAGAAATCGCTTAGGAGGTCCCGGGGATAGTCATATGATATCCAGGGATGAATTTGTCTATACTTTAGCCAACTCTTTAAGACGATCCTCGTACAACCAAGGAAGCCAAAGTTTGGGATTTTTTCGGACATCCGCTGCATGTTGCTGGACTGCAACTAAAAAGTTATAAGGATTAATGTCGTTGAGCACGCAGGTCTCTATGACACTCATCAGTATGTCTGCAATTTTAGCCCCTGTCTCGTTGCGAAAAAAATAGGCATTTTTCCGATTCAAAACTGCTCTTTTGATGAGGCGCTCTCCATCGTTGTTCGTCAAAGGCACTTGCGCAATCTTCAAAAATAGAGTGAATGCTTCCCAGTGATTGTTCATATAAGCAATTGCCTTCCCTAGACTACTGTTCGGCTCTACTTTCTTCTCTTCAATGAGGCTGTTGCAGAAATTTTTCAGTCTTTCCATAATAGGCCCGCTTTCCTTTTGATGCCATTTCAGACGCTCCTCGGGATCTTCCGGTGCCTCGTGTTCATTGGCAAATAGCAAGGAAAATTCACCGATTATTTTTACCACCTCTTTGGGCCAAACATCCACAAGTTCATAAAACTTTCTGCGCAAATGGGCTATACAATTAGCAAGCTTGGTTTCATGGTTTTTGGGGACATTGCGAGATAGAGCATCGCATTCCTGTATAGGAGGGGACAAATCTTCCGATCGCTTTTCAAGCAGTTCGTCTAAATTTTCACCCGCGTGTTTCCAACCTGTGAAAAATAACGCGGCCTTTTTATCGATCACTTCTAAAACCCCGACAATACAGCTAGTAAAGGTCCCTGATCTTTCGGGTTCTTTTTCAGCCATCTTTAGCTCTTTCATGCGAGATAGGATCTTAGCAGATGTGTCGTCATTGTGAATGAGTTTCGCGTTTGCAGCTTCCAGACAAAGGGAAGCGTATACAGGCTGCAAAGCATCGGCAACTTGTTCTGTCATTTCCCAAATTTCAGATGCTGAAATAGGAGCTCCTAAAATATCTTGGATCTGTCCTTGCCGGTAAAATGGAACTCCTCCTCGATACTTGAGCAAAGAAACAATTGTCTTTGCAGAGCTATCCGCTCTTGATCCCGAGACGACTTTCGAAGGAAGAGAGGCTGTAAATATCTTTCCACAAGTAGAACACCTTAGGCGTTCCGGACGATAGATCTCAATTTGAAGCCATGGTTGGCCCACTATATGTATCACCGTTCCCGGCTTAAGTTGGAAGAGTTTCCCTTTTAAACAGTCGGGGCATTTATCCCCTTTTTTCAAAGTTTGACTGGCAACTTCAATGACCTTGGCTTGAGAATAATCTGTTGACGGCCTGTGCCCGTGGTTTTTTGGTTTTTTCTTTTCCTGTTTCTCTTCTTTCGTCTTATCATTTTTTTCAGAATGATTCTCATCATTGTTTCCTTGACCGGAAGATTTCCCATGAGCTAACGCTAATAACTTTTTCGCGCTCTCTGTTTTAATTCCGAAAATTTTACGAAGGCGCATGATTGACAGCTCCTTCTCCTGCAAGGAAAGGCTAAGCCAAACCATGGCTTTGAGAATATCTGCTAAAAGAGAATAGTCTCCCCTCTGAAGACATTCACCATCCAAGCGAATAAGGAGAGCATCAATTTCTTCCGGAGTAAAATCAAGACAATTTGGGGCTTTCATTTAAGGCTTCTTATCAAAAAAACAAACAATATAATAATATTCAAATGAAACATTTATCTTTACACTTTTTTCCAATCAGTTGAAAATTTCGCCAGATCCGGGTTTCCGTTCCAAAGTAAAGTCAAAATCTGCCTTACATTCATTGTGGGACTTTCCGGCCACCAATGAAATCTTCCCTTTGAAAGCCTCTTTGAGCACAGCCAAAATCCCTGCCCGTCATATATAAGAAGACGGATGGAAGATCTCTTTCGGTTGCGAAACACAAAAAGAGCTCCGGCGTGTGGGTCTTGATCTAATTTGTTTCTGCAAATCGCAGCTAGTCCGTCAATGCCTTTTCGAAAATCAACGGGTTGGAAGTAGACAAAAATTTTGGTTGTTGGAGAGATATGGAGCATAAATTATCCCTCGAACAATGGGAGCAAGAAATTTAGGCAGGATGCAGGGCCTTGAATTTTTGCTTTAAGTTCAGATTTGGTTGACAATTCTATCAGGACAGTATCAAAACAAGAATTTTGAACGTGTGTTGGCACTTCCTGGAAATCGAATGTATCCGTTGATTCGCGAATTTTTTGTTTCAGGTAGGATGGATTGATTTTAAGGCGTTCGCAAACTCTATCAAGAGGGAGCATCTTCGTTAAACGAATAATAGAACCCCACGTATCCTTAGGGAATTTACGCTTGGTTTCATCCTGGCTACGTAAAAGGGTTAACGTTTCGAGGATTTCTTCAAGAATTTTTTCCGGGTCATTCATGGCTGCATTCTCCTTTTATTGTGGATTAAAAGGAAAGAATGCAGCTTTAGTCTATTTGCTGTTAAGCACGCTCACCGCAAGGACACTTACAACCTGAATGGAACCGTCAATAAAAAAATTCTCAAAAACGGCACCTATGTCCTGTTGCAGTATGATCACCAAAACAATCTCATCCAAGAGGACACCTATAGCTCCGATGGGACTTCTCTTCGCACCCTGCAGTACCGCTATCAGGGAAAAAATCTCGTCGCCAAAGTGGATGCAATGGGAGAGGCGGCAGAGTATGCCTATGATGGTGCGGGGAGAAAAATTGCTCAGATAAGCCATGGTGGGGACCATCTCTATCGTGAAGAGTATGCCTGCGATTCCCTTGGCAGACTTGCCCTTATCAAAAAGTGGCATGGTGAAAAAGAAGAGGACTATATCCAGTACATTACCGAATACGACAATGCTGATCGTGTCATTGAAAAGCGGATAGAAGATCATGCCGGCAACGTCTGCAGCCGCCGCTGTTATGTGTACGACATCAATGATCATTGCATTGAGGAAGTCACCTATCAAGAAGAAAACAGTCGATCTGTCCAATCGACTCAATACAGCTCCTATCATCTCCCCATTAAGAGCTGCAATGCTCTTGGTTACACAACCTATTTCACCTATGATTTTGCCCATGTTGATTCCTTTGGGCAAAAGGTCTTAAAAGTCACGGCGACCGATCCCAAAGGAGTGCAGACAATCACTGTAAAAGATACTCATGGTCGAGACATATCGATTCAAAAGTACAACGCTTCGAAAGTCCTATTATCCTCTGAACAGATGGCATATGATGAAAGAGGACTCAAAGTTGCTCACGCGGCCGACGCCATTGTCAATGGAAAATCCGAGAGACAATACCAAGTGGTGTGGACCTATGACTGCATGGAGCGCTCCCAGGCAATTGTGGAAGACCCGCTCAGCAAAAACAAACGGACAACGATGACCTATACATCCATGGGAGCCCTGCGAAAGCAAACCCAACCCAACGGAGTGGTGTTGACCTGCCAATATGACTCGTTGGGAAGAAAAATTTCCCTCACCTCCTCTGACAACAGCATCCACTATCTCTACACCTATGACCGGAACGATCGTCTTTTGACAAGTCAAGATGTGCTGACAGGAGCAACTCTTTTGCGATCATATGATCCCTTTGGCAACCTCATCGCGGAAAACCTTCCAAATGGTTATCGTGTCGCTCTTGAGTATGATGGGCATCAACGGCTCACTCATCTTCGATTACCCGATGGCTCTATGGTTATCTACGACTATGGCCCTATTTGCATGCGATCTGTGACAAAAGTTGCTCCAGACGGCAACAAGGCGTATACACACACTTATGACGACATCGACTGGGAAGGGAGAAGTCGGATGAGTACGTTGATCACCGGAGACAAGGCCTATCTTGAGTGGGATGCGTTGGGCAGACTCGCTTCGATGAAAACACCCCGCGCAACAGAGTCCATACCGCAAGATGGCTATGATCCTGCGGGTAATCTTCTCCATGTTCACTTCTCGTCTGCTTGGGGCTGTGGAACCGAACATTTTTTCTATGATGATCTCAATCAGCTTGTCCATGAAGAAGGTGTAGCTGCCCATGGCTATCGGTACGATTCGTTGCATAACAGATTGGCTCAGGATGAATACCCTCATGTTGTCAATACCCTCAATCAAGTTGAACGTACGAAAGAAGAGACATACGCTTACGATCCCAATGGAAACTTAACGCAAGAAAGGGATGCAGCCTACCACTACGATGCCTTAAACCGCCTGAAAAGTGTGATCAAAGAGAGGGAATGGCGAATTGAGTATGCTTATGACTCTTTTGGGAGACGAATGAGCATAAAAAGATATCGTTGGGAAAAGGGTTGGTGCGACGAGGAGACTTCTCGCTTTCTCTATCAAGGGATCCATGAAATTGGCAGCGTGAATGAAGTGGGCGGCATTGATCAGCTGCGGATCATGGGCAAGAGAGAGGGCGCTGCCCTTCGCGTAGCTGTAGCTGTAGAGCTGAATGGGCGGGTGTATGCTCCTCTGTATGACCATCGTTTTAATGTGATGTGTTTAGTGGATCTAAGCTCTAAGGAGCCGGTGGAGTCTTACCGCTATCTTTCCTTTGGAGAGGTTGTGGTCTACGATGCCGCGGGTCGGAAACGAGAAATGTCTGCTATTGGGAATTGCTGGCTTTTTGGCAATCAACGATACGACCGGTGGACAGGTCTATACAATTTTGGCAGACGGGACTATAGCCCTCCTTTAGGGCGATGGATAAGCCCTGATCCTGGAGATTTCGTGGACGGGCTGAACCTTTACGCTTACACGCATAACTGTCCACTGACGTGTACCGATTTCTTTGGCTTCCAAACAGTCGATCTTTCCAATAGAGAAGCCGATCAAAACCTGGTCCTGAGAAAGCTCGATTACCTCGCAACAGTTGGATCAAGCCATCTGGGATGTGTAGTAGAAACAGCGGCACATTATCTGCTCCCTCCCAGCCCTGTTCGGAATTATGCTGAGAGATTGGGAAGAGTGCTTCAAGGAAAACCTTCTTACTGTTCCTCATCTCGGATGTACTCTTCAGTATCGGGAGTTGTGGGTGAAAAGGCATTCCCAAATGCAATGGTGCGCTATATTCCCGGGAACAGGACAACAACAGAAGAGGCAATAGCTCAGGCCAACAGAATTTCGAGATATCTTGACAATCATCAGGTCCACTACACATGTCATGTCACCGATGGATTCATGCCGGATTGTGTCAGAGCTGCTTCTGAGCTTCTTTATGTTCCCACGCATGCAATTGAGCATTTACAAAACGACCTCATCAATGACTATGCTACGATGAAAAAAGCATGCGGAGATAATTTTCGTTTGCATTATGTTCCTCACAGTAGAGGAGGATTGGAAATGTATGAGGCCTCATCAGGCTTAACTGAAGAGATGAGAGACAACATGTCAGTGCATACTTTTGGCAGTGCCAGAGTCATTCCGGATAAAATGTTTAAGTTTGCAGAAAACTACCAAAATCCACGGGATGCCGTTTGTATGATTGCCAATTGTCTTAATTACGATAACAATGCTAACATTATTAATACCGGATGGTATATGGGTAGCCCCTTTACCACTGCCCACACCATTCAATCAGAGGGATATGATATTAATCTAAGGCGTATTTGTTATGATATATTGAAGGAGGAGTCAAGGCAATGAGATCTTTTTTAATTTTTGTCTGCTTAGCTCCTTTTTTAATTTGCTGTTCAGAAGATGCCAATCCTGACTATTGCACACTTGCTCGTCAAATCATGAATGAGTTTGCCGGAGATATGGAAAAGCAACATAGCCTTTTTTGTTATGGTTCGGGTGGAGGGTTTCTCAAACAGGTCAATGTCATTAGCCTCTCATTTGCAACAATAGGCCCTAAGTCATTAGAAGAATTACGGTTGATGATGGTAACGATTACTGAAGATTTTCTGCAACGGATCAATAATGATGAACAGATTCGGGAATATTTAGTCCATTACCCCTTTCAACCTTCTGATCTCAAATTCAGGATTTTATTAATGGGATTAGACGGTAAACCTATTCACAACAAGGGAAAAGGGAAAGAGTTGCTTAGTGGGGTGTTATTATTAAATGGAGAATTATCATTTGAGATTGAAAATGATGAAAAAATGTGCCTCCAGGATGTGCATAGCGAAACCTACAACGAAGGGTTGACAATCCTCAAAAAGCAATATCCTGAGCGATTTCCCCTGCAGTGATAAAAGCGGGTTTACATGATTTCTAACTCTTTCAAACGACGCTGCAATTGAAGTTTTTATCCCCCTCTTAGACATGAAAAAATTATACAAAAAGGGTGATGCTGAAGCTATTTCTCGGTTGATTCACTGTTCACTGACTGAGATTAATAGCCAAGACTACTCCACGTTTATTCAACTATCCCCTATATTTCCCCTGCCGACGTATTGTTTTCCTCGTTAATTCCACCGCTTCCGGATTGTCTTTAAACCAAGAAGCTAAGTCAATTGGAAGGTTAATTCGCTTTGTAGTCTCTTTTGTTGATCCCTTTGGCCTTCCTGATCCTTCCCGTTTCCCTCCGTGCCCTTTAGTCTTTTTCTCTGCTAATGGATTCAAATTGTCATTTAGACGATGTTTTACAAACTCGCGCAAATAATTGGGATAATTTTTTATTACTTCACGCCATGGGCGAATTGCGATTTTGCGATTTCGGTTGATAATGCGCAGGTACTAGTTTCACCACTCATTTAAAGCATGGTTGTTAGTGTAAAACACAGAGACACAGAGA
>JBAUVX010000189.1:0-3787 GCA_049583465.1 Waddliaceae bacterium
CGATGAGGAGGGTGGGGTAATATCCACCCTTACTCTACTGTTTTACACTAACAACCATGCTTTAAATGAGTGGTGAAACTAGTACCTGCGCATTATCAACCGAAATCGCAATTCGCCCATGGCGTTATGTTCCTAACGCGGGTTTAGGATCGGCATATTTTTATCGGGAAGAGGGATTGAGGAAATGAGTCTTGTTGGGCTCGAACCAACGACCCCCTCATTAAAAGTGAGGTGCTCTACCAACTGAGCTAAAGACTCTCAATGACCCCAAGGGGATTCGAACCCCTGTTACCAGAATGAAAATCTGGTGTCCTAGACCTGACTAGACGATGGGGCCTTTTTGCATTCTATCGACCTTATTCACTTATCAAGATTGAATAAAGAGTCTTAATCTTATCGGTTTGAAAAAAAAAAAGCAATTAAATGGTCGCCACTTCCGATTCTTTTTTCATCGTTAGATCGTCAGCTTCGTTACAGTATCGATCAGTTAATTCTTGGATTTCCTTTTCTAATTTTTTCATGATATCTTCTCCAATTTCACCATCGGCTTTTTGCGCTTTTACAACTTCATTAGAGTATCTTCGGATATTTCTAATGGTAACTTTGGACTCCTCTTTCCTTTTATGACAGAGTTTCACCATGTCTTTTCGAATGCTTTCATCCATCTGAGGAATCGTAATTCTGATCGAATTGCTGTCAACAACGGGCATAAAACCCAAATTTGCCTTTTCGATCGCTTTGGCAATCACTCCTGCATTATTGACATCATAGGGTGTGATGAGGAGCTGCCGCTGTTCGGGGCTTGTAATCGATGCAACTTCCCTAAGACGCATCTGAGCACCGTACACTTCAACAGGCACATTTTCTACCATTGCGGGGTTAGCTTGCCCTGTGCGAATTTTTTTGAGCTCGTCTTTCAAATGCTCAATAGCCGCTTTCATTTTTTTTACTGTTTCGTTAACAATACCCATCTTCATTCTCCTTTTACCATTGTCCCGATCTCGGGATGAGATAGGACTGTAAGAATAGCCTCATCCCATAGTCGTTCCATATTGAAAACAAAAATAGGAATGTCGTTCTTTCTACACAATGCAATAGCTGTAGCATCCATGACTTCAAGTTTTTCTGTAAAGGCTTTAGAATAGCTCAGAGTCTCGTATTTGACCGCATCGGGATATTGTTGAGGATCCTTGTTGAACACTCCGTCAACCTTTGTCGCTTTCATCAAAATATCGGCGTGGATTTCGCTAGCTCTCAAAGCCGCTGCAGTGTCAGTGGTAAAGTAAGGATTTCCTGTTCCCCCGACGAAGATAAGAATATGGCCTGCCGACATCAACGGCATAGCATCTCGCCAGTGGTAGGATTCTACCACCTTGGGGCATTCCAAAGCGCTCATGACTTTAGCATCGCAAGAGTGGTTTTGAAGCGCCTGTTGGAGAGCGATTCCATTCATCATAGTCGCCAGCATTCCCATGTGATCCGCAGCCGTGCGTTCAAGGCCCATTTTTTCTAAATGAATGCCTCGGAAAATGTTTCCTCCCCCAAGAACCACGGCAATTTCCAGGCCTAATTGATGAAGGGAAGAAATCGCTGAGGCAACATGTTGACACGCCTGCTCATTAATGCCAAACGATTGCTTGCCCAGGAAAATTTCTCCGGAAAGCTTTAAGAGAATGCGCCGATACGGAAAGGACATCGTCATGAATGCGTCTGCTCTTCTTATCCTCCAACTGTCCAGCGGACGAAGGCTGCAAGCGTAAGAGGTTTTCCTATTTCTTTCGTCCGATTGTCAACGAGCTCAGCAATTGTCATCGAATCATTTTTGATATACAATTGACAATTGAGACACGCGTGATCAAAAAATTTAGACAGCTTCCCCTCGACGATTTTTTCTCGAATAGAGTCAGGCTTTCCTTTAACTTGACTCCGAACGATATCTTTTTCAGACTCCAGAACACTTTCCGGAACATCTTCCGGCTTGACATATTCAGGGGCGGTGGCAGCAACGTGCATCGCGATATCTTTTGCTAACTGCTCTTCTGCTGCACTTCCCCTTATTTCTACCACGACGACAATCTTTCCTCCAAAGTGCGAGTACACGCCGAAGGAAACATCGGAATTGTCTTTTGCAAACGTTTGCAATCGGCGGATTTGAATATTTTCTCCGATACTTTGAACAATTGTCGCGCGGTACTCGTCGATTGTCAGAGAAGGATCTTGAGAATACTGCTGATTGAGGAAGTCGTCGAGAGTTTGGGGATTTGCGGCAGCCGCATCTTGCGTCACATTGCGAATAAATTCTTGAAAACGGTCATTTTTAACCACAAAATCCGTTTCAGCATTTGCCTCAAGGATGGCAATGGCTTGCTCATTTTCTGCAACACCTATCATTCCTTCATTGGTTGCTCGTCCTTCTTTCTTTGCAGCGGTAGCGACTCCGGCCTTGCGCAGATATGTGATTGCTTTGTCAATATCGCCGTTTGCTTCTTGAAGAGCTTCTTTACATTTGCCAATGCCGACACCTGTTTGTTCGCGCAATTTCTTAATCATTTCCGGGGTGATCTCTAAAGACATGATTAATTCTCCTTTTTTTCAGTCATCGTCACCTCTATCTCTTGTGTGTGAGATGTTGCAGACTTTGTTCCTGTTGCTTCCTTTTTCTTGGCCTCCTCCTCTTCTTTTCCCTCCTTTCTGGAAAGAAAGCGCATTTCATTTTTCACTTCGACAACGGCGTCTGCAAGTTCCTGCAGAATGAGCTTGATACTTTTCAGAGCATCGTCGTTGCAGGCGATGACATATTGAATGGGATCGGGATCACAATTTGTGTCGACCAGTCCCATCACAGGAATGCCCAGCTTTTTTGCTTCGGCAACAGCAAGGTGCTCTTTGTTGGGATCGACAACGATGACGAGCCCGGGAATCTTTCGCATCCCCCGCACACCTGATAGATTTTTTTCGAGCTTAAGCTGTTCTTTCGTTAAAAGAGCTAGCTCTTTTTTTGTTTGCACTTCTCCGCTGGAAGAAATCTTCTTTTCAATGTTTTCCAGTTTTTTTATGGATTGCCGAATGGTTGCGAGGTTCGTCAGCATCCCCCCAAGCCATCGTTCACAGACGTAAAATTCTTCGCACTCTTCGGCAAGCTCTCTGACGATTTCTTTAGCCTGCCTTTTCGTGCCTACAAAGAGAATGGATTTATGTTGAGAAACAATCTCTTTAATATAAGCGACAGCCTCGCGAATCTGCTGCAGAGTTTTTGCAAGGTGTATGATATAGATCCCGCCGCGCTCTTCAAAAATGAATCGCTTCATTTTTGGGTTCCAGCGACGCGTTTGGTGGCCGAAATGAGCCCCCGCTTCCAATAAATCTTTGATGCTAATCTTTGCCAAGCCTTGTCCCTCCTTGTTGACGACGGCATTTTGCTCTTTGCAAAATTTCGGTCTTGGTTTGCGTTTAGCGCCTGATCAGAATCGAACTGACACTCGTAGCTTGGAAGGCTACTGTTCTACCATTGAACTACAGGCGCACCTAATCAAAAAAATTATGCCGAAAAGGCAAGTTTTTTACAAGGACATTTTTACTTGGCCTTGACACTCAATAAAAAAGGTTGACAAATCGATGATGTATTAGTAGATTTTTTCTGCTTTGACCACAAAATAGGATGATTACCCCATGGGCGAATTGTTAATGCGTTATGAGACCTTCAAACTGTAAAGGCTCGTTGCCTAATTCCATATTCAGTTTGACACACACCGTATGAGCTAGCAATTTTCTCCAAAATCGAGAAGCC
>JBAUVX010000190.1:0-1988 GCA_049583465.1 Waddliaceae bacterium
ACAAAAAAATAGTGCCTTTCTGGGAGCGGAGATTCCTTCTTTGGTTATGCCTGAAAAGATTTCTAAAAAGAACTTGCGCCATGCCTCCTTTTCAGGGCGAGTGGCTTTAACGACCCTTGAGGAAGCCTGGAGGAGTTCAGCTCTTGATGAGATAGAATCTGATCGTGTGGGCCTTATCATTGGAGGTTCTAATGTTCAGCAACGAGAGGTGCTGTTAACTCAAGAGCGATATCGAAACAATCCCCACTTCATTCGTCCCCATTACGGCTTTTCCTTTATGGATAGTGATCTTTGTGGGCTTTGCACCGAGTGTTTTAACATTCAGGGGTTGAGCTGTACGGTTGGTGGAGCTTCTGCCAGCGGGCATCTGGCAATCCTTCAAGCAATCAGTGCTGTATCGAGCGGTCAAGTGGATGTATGCATTGCTTTGGGAGCTTTGATGGATTTTTCTTATTTTGAATTGCAAGCTTTACGCTCCTTGGGGGCTATGGGCAGCGACAGTTTTGCACAACAACCTGATAAAGCATGCAGGCCTTTTGACCGGGATCGCGATGGCTTTATTTTTGGGGAGTGCTGCGGAGCCGTGGTTATCGAACGATCTGACACAGCGGCTCAAAGAGGAGTGGGCCCCTATGCCAATATTATCGGCTGGGCAGCGGGGATGGATGCACATCGCAACCCCAGTCCATCGTACGAAGGGGAGGTGAAAATGATTCAACAAGCACTGCGGCATGCCAATCTTTCCTCCCGAGAGATCGACTATGTGAATCCGCATGGAACAGGTTCAAAAATCGGCGACGAGGTTGAACTGAACGCCATTGTCGCTTGCGGCCTTTCTCATGCTCACATCAACGCAACAAAATCGATCACTGGCCATGGGATCAGCGCAGCAGGCACTGTGGAAGTCATTGCGACAATCCTGCAAATGGAGGCTTCTCGGATCCATCCTACTCGTCAATTAGAGTGTCCCATCAAACCTGAGTTAAAATGGGTGTGCAATGAAGCGCTCTTTTGCAACATCGAACATGCTCTCAATTTAAGTATCGGCTTTGGAGGGATCAACACTGCCATTTGCCTAAGGAATTGCAGTCAATCAGTAAAGGCATCTTGACCGCTTAAGGGTTATCCTTCATTACTGTCGCTTTGGAAGTGGGAAAATTGGGAGCATATGGGGGATTGGAGTGTTAGTGTTCGTGTTCATTAGCCCTCTGCCGATCAAAGAGGCAATTTTAGACAATGTAGAAGAGGAAGCACTCTTCTTCTTTTTCTGATCATTTTCCTGATCGATCAAGCGACGCCCTTGCCATATAGATGACGTTTTCTTTGATTTATGTAGAAGAGGGGTTCTTTCATCAACTTGCGCGAAACACACAGGGTTAGCCATCGAAAACTCATTTGATCTCATTTGTTAACCTCCATTTTTATTTGTTCCTTCTCTTGGGGAATATTGAGATGACCACTTTTACTTTCAGGTCCTGTTTCTGAATCGAGTTAGGCCTCGGCTGCATTTCTTGGACTTCCGGTTTTGTTGCTGCATGTTAATCTATTTTTTTCTTAAAGACAAGCTGATTTGACGTTGTTATCGGGTCACTAGAATTTGGGAAATTTTTGATACGTCATTTCTGCGTGCTTTTCATCCAGTGAGTAGAGGAGACTGGTCACCCAGCTCCCCCCTCGTTAGAACCACAACGTGCCCTATTAAGGCATTGGGCTCAAGACAGAAATCATTCACTTAGGCGACGTAAGCAAATAAATGTTACGTTTATAAAATGAATTTGATACACTTCTTATCATGAATCAGATTGAAGCATCGCTTTCACATACATATCAACTACTTGCTCCTCATTTGAATGAACGAACAATGCGTTTATGGTGTGCTGCTCAGGCCCAATCTTTAGGGCATGGAGGGATTACACTCGTTCAAAAAGCAACCGGCATATCACGTCCTCGCATCACACGAGGCAAACGGGAGTTGCAGGAACCTGTTC
>JBAUVX010000191.1:0-5819 GCA_049583465.1 Waddliaceae bacterium
AAGAAAGTGATTATGCAAAGTAAAATTGATAACGCGTTAAAAATGAGTCGTCCTCTATCTATTTACCTTGCATAATGCCCTACCTACTTTAGCTCGGACAGCCAAGAAAGCAATGGCTGATCCTTACTCCAATCAGGAAGATTACTATCAATCAAATCGGGATGAACATTTTCAAGTGCCTTCCTTTTCATTTCAGTATCCGCTCTTGCGTAAATTTCCGTGGTTTTTAAATCGACATGGCCAAGAAAATCGCGGATATATACGAGATTTACTCCTGCATGTAATAAATGCATGGCTTTCGAATGACGAAGCATATGGACTTTCACCCTTGGAGGCACGAGAGTTGATGTTTCTCTTGCACGCGTAACGTATTTTGAGATGATGTGAGCCACGCCCTCTTTTGTTAGTTTGTGGTTTTGGCTGTTTGTAAACAATGGATATTGATTTTTCCAAGGTTTATTCAGCTGATTTTCCTGAAGATAGCTTTGCAATAGGGATGCTGTATTTTTCATGATGGGAACCTTTCTAGTTTTATTCCCTTTGCCAGTCAGTGTAACGACAGCGGGAGCGTCAAGAATCACATCACACACCTTAACATCAATTAACTCCTGCACACGCGCTCCTGAATCATATAGAACACTGATTAAAGTAAGATCCCTCCTCCCCTTTGAGGTGTTTTTATCAGGCTGTTCCAAAAGCAGTTTTACTGCTTCTGGAGTCAGATGTTCTACCACCGTTTTTGGAGCTTTTTTAATAGGAATGCCAATGATCTTTTGAAAATGGAGCATCCCGGCAGGTTCTTCCGCCTGTACATATCGAAAAAAGGAGCGAATAGCGGCAAGTCTTTGATTTCTGGTAGAGATACTGCTCTTTCTCTCTATTTCCAGCCATTGCAGAAAGTCAGTCAGAAATTCTCTTGAAAGATCTTTCAGAGCCATTCGTTCAATCGTGACTTGCCTCACCTCCTGACAGTATTTAATCAAAAGTTTAAACGCATCACGATAGGAACGAATGGTATTCCTGCTGACATTTTTCTGTGTTGGCAAATAAACCGATAAAAATTCAGTGAGGTATTTTGCAAAATCAGTGGGTTTCATGGGAACCCCCTTCCAGGAAAGGAATCATTCCCGGGTATCGGATTTCCACCTGTCGCATCATATCGGGAAAAACATCCACGGTGAGTCGAAGATAATAAGCCGTTTCCTTGAATGACCCGTGCCCCATGTAGGTTTTAAGAACGGGGAGATATGCCGATAGATCTTTTCCCTGTTCAGCCCATTTTTTCAAGCAGTAAGTAGCATAAGTATGGCGAAAGTCGTGGATGCGTGGGCCGCATCCTTTTCCGCCATGCGAAATTCCAGCACGCCATAGGAACCTGCGAAAGTTGTGATACACGTTCGTGATTGTCATGGGTTTGTTATTCAATCCAGGGAAAAAATAATCTGTAGGGGTGGGATAAGGATGCACCTTTTTTGAAAAATTCCAACAGCGCTCTGCAAGAGCGTCCGACATTGGAACCAACCGACTATTATCTTTTTTGGAATGATGGATTGAGAGAATTCCATTTTCAAGGTCAACATCATCGACTTTGAGAAGTCTTGCTTCTGATAATCTCAGCCCACACGTATAAATCATCCGAAAGAATACCGGCATAATCAAATGACGGTAGGGACATTCATAGCAATAGTGACATTTGTCGGTTTCTGCAAAAAATCTACGCAGTTCGTCAACCGGATAAATATACGGTACGTATTTCACTTCTTTAGGATAATATCCTTTTGGAATGATATAGGCTTTGGCTCCAATGGAATCGAGATATTTTCCAAGCTGTCGAACGATAGATGCGCGAGACAATTGGTTAGCTCGCTTCTCATAATCTCTTTTTTTACACCAATCAAGCACTATCTCCTTTGTAAGAACAGTGGCCTCCGGATACTTTTCCAGTGTAAATCTGTCGAAGCGTTTTAAATTGTCTGCTTCGGTATGAAATTTGTATCCAATGGCTTGTTTCAGTTCGACATGATTTTGAATATGTTGTTTGAAGGGACCTTCATAAGGGGTATTATTCATGTTCAGCTCCTTCAATAAAATCAATGGGACATGCCTTCAATTTTTCCATGCCAACTTTCAGATAAACTGCTGTCGAATCGGTATCAATATGGCCAAGAATATCTGAAATAGTGGAAAGCGGCGTTTTCTTTTCAAGGAGCACACTGGCCAGGGTATGACGCAGGGAATGCATCCCTCTTTTCTTTTTCAGGGTGGGAATGTGAGCTAGCTCCATGTACTGTTTAATCAGCTGAGTTAAATGATCGCCTTCTGAAAAAGGAGCGAAAGGCGCCGGGTGTCTGACAAATAGATAGGGGCTATCTATTTTAGGTCGACCGTATTTAAGATAATCGATTACTGCCCAGCCTACCTCTTGGGTCAGAGGGAGCGATAAGGGGGTCCTCGTCTTTGATTGGACAAAAATCAGTTTTTTTTCTTCCCAATGAAAATTTTCCATTTTGAGATTTTTAATATCCGTACAGCGCATACCGAGACAGCAAGCCAATAAAATTATGGCATAATCCCGTTTGCCTTTTGGATTTTGCCTGTCAATGGCAGCGATTAGTTGTCTCAGTTCATTCGCTGTCCACACTGATGGGATACGGGTCTGTTTTCTCGCCTGAACCATGGGTGTTTTTGAGGCAAAATCAATCTGAACTTCTTCGATCTCTAACAGAAAACGAAAAAAGGTTCTCATGGAGCAAATATTTTGCTCGACAGTTTTATAGGTATATCCGGCCAAAGTTTTAATGTAGCTATGGATCAACGCAAGGTTGATTTTTTTACAATCAATGACGTTTTGAGATGCAAGATAATCCATAAATCGGGACGATTGCTTAACGTAATGATTGATGGTAACCTTGGAATAATCCTTATTCACACAATATGATTTAAACCGGGCGCTGATCGAAACAAAATAGGGCTCTGTGAGGATCTCCTTGTGCTTGTAGTACCGACGTAAAATGGTCCGATGTAGCTGAAAATCGCCGATCATTCGGATTATGCGCAGCTTTTGTATCTCCGATTGTAGCAATATGCGATTAGCATCTTGCACGAAGATGCGAAAATGTTTTTCAATAAAATCGATTCCCAGACGTTCAGAAAAATAAATTTCTTCTCGTCCCTGTGCAAATTGCAGTAGGCTTTGCCATTGCCTGCGATAAAATTGCATGGACCCATTGGTGTAACCGAGTCGAAGCATTTCCTGTTCCAGATCATGGATTAGTTCTGTCAATGGTTGTTTTTGCGTATACATATAACCTCCTAAAATGGTTGTTAGAGCATCAAGCTCTGCAACCATTTTAGAGATTATGCAAAGAAAAACGGGTAAATTTTTGTTGGATTAGGAGACAATGTTATGAATTACTTTGCATAACGTTCTACTTTGCATAAGGGGGATTATGCAAAGCTTTGCATAATCCCCCTTGAGGTACACCTCGTTTACCGCTTGCTTTGAGTATGAGTTTTAGGAGTTTCATGATGTCTTTATCATTCACTCGTTTTGCTATCTTACCTAGTAAGATAGCATGCCGAACTGTGTCAAAGTAAGATTTGAGATCCACATCGATAACTCTAGTCTTTCCTTTTACCACAGCTGTTGCTACTCTCTCAACAGCTGCATGAGCTGTACACTTAGGTCTGTAACCATATGATCCCGGTTGGAAATCACTTTCGAATATGGGTTCCAGTATGAGCTTGAGGGCTCCTTGTACTACTCGATCCCGGATAGACGGTATGCCCAAAATCCTGGATTTACCTCCACTTTTTGGAATAGCCTTTTTCCGGTTTCGCATTGGAGAATATTCTCTGTTTATCAGTTCTAGTTGTATTTGTTAAAGAAATTCGCCTACTCCAGACTCTTCTATCGTTTCAAATGTCACACCATCTATACCCGGTGCTCCATTGTTACGCTTTGTCAGTCTGTAAGCTTCTTGTAATGTCTCCATTTTACAAACGTGAACATATAAACCCCAGAAACGCCAAGACTTATCAGCCTTCGCTTTGATGTATATCTTTCTTCTCAGTTCTTGCAAATTTATGGACGTCTTTGTCATCTCGTCCTTGCCTCCTATATTGTTGAAAGAATTAATAACAGCAGGGCACCTTCGCTCCACGAAAGTTACTTCGCTTCTTCGCTACTACATACCCATCCGCCACCCTCTCATCTTCGACTTATTTCCCGGGGTCTCCGGTTATAAAGTCTACCTTGCTCCGGTGTCTTTCTCACCGGGATGAGGAGGGCTTCTCCAGTTGCTTAGTATATCCTCAGCATCATGTCGTCTCTAGGAATAAATATCATCATCGGTGGAAACAGCCTTGGCAGAGGAATCACCTTTCAGAGCGATCCTATTCAATTTGAATTAAAAAATTTAACTTCCTATTCTTCTTCTAAAATTTTTATCACTGCTCGACATGTCCTCTATCTGCTGTCCTAAAAAGTCCCAGGCTGTTTATAGACCTCGCAAGCCAGAGAAAACGGTTTTTTTTGACATTATAAAGAAAACCTACAAAACATGGCATACAAACTCGAAAGATCCCGTCCCCAAATATGTCGATAAAGAGTTCCGGAAGTACCTAGAATGCGGCATTTTGGCAAAGGGGTTTGCTATTGCACATTGCGCTGACTGCCATAGAGATTTTGCCCTTGCATTCTCATGTAAGGGCCGAGGAATTTGTCCCTCTTGCAATACAAAAGCAATGGTAGAAACTGCGGCAACTCTAGTGGAGAACGTCATCCCTTCTGTCCCTGTTCGACAATGGGTCATCAGATTCCCTATGCGGATACGTCATTACCTTCAAACGCACACAATTCTTCAAACTGTTTTGAGGATTGTCATCGATGAAATCCGGAGAAGGCTGATCACCTGTGGGCCCGAGTTGCCCGATCCGAAAATCGGAGCAGTAACCTTCATCCACCAATTTGGAAAGACACTCAATTACCATCCCCATTTTCACATCATTG
The DNA here is from genome assembly GCA_049583465.1 of Waddliaceae bacterium. GTDB lineage: Bacteria > Chlamydiota > Chlamydiia > Chlamydiales > Waddliaceae > JBAUVX01. The sequence continues at coordinate 5,012 of JBAUVX010000191.1, forward strand.
CGACAGACAGCCTCTTTAGCACAGACGGTGACGACCTCCTATTCCACGAGGTCGCTCTTACCCTCGATGACATTGCTGACACCGAGGATTGCATACGCAAGAGAGTGCTAAGGTATTTCGACAGAAAGGGATGGTTCGATAAGGAAACGATAAAGATGATGGACTCTAACGAAAAATCAGGTTTTTCCTTAAATGCCAACGTTCGAGTCCCCTCTTGGGATCGAGAAGGATTAGAACGTTTGATAAGATACTGTGCCAGACCATGCTTCAAGAGCGAGAATTTACGATGGAATGGACCTTGGGTATACTATCGCCTTCCAAAGCCAACCCACAAAGGCAAGACCTTTGTGCAGCTCGAACCGTTAGAGTTCATTGAGAGGATTTCCCGATTCATCCCCTATCCTAGACGCCATCGTAGGCATTACCATGGTGTTTTCGCGCCAAACTCCCCTATGCGTCCAAAACTAGTCGCTGATGCTCAAAAGCGACCAACGTCAAGTATACCTCCGGAGGTACAGGAATTAGTGGAAAAGGTTGAGAAAATTTCCCTTAGTTGGGCGAAGCTGATTGCGCGTATTTATGAAATTAATCCCCTCCTTTGCACATGCGGAAAAGAGATGAAAATCGTTGCCTTTGTCACGCACTCCGCTGAGATAAGAAGGATTTTAAGCGGAATCGGCCGGTCTGCAGAGATTCCGGAATTCGACCCGCCTTATGATCTTCCCGATCGTGAAATCTGTCAGCTATTGCCTTGGACAGAGGATGGGTTTTTGCCAATGGAAGGGGAGAATCAAATAGCAGAAGATGC
>JBAUVX010000192.1:0-6894 GCA_049583465.1 Waddliaceae bacterium
AGGCTTCTCGATTTTGGAGAAAATTGCTAGCTCATACGGTGTGTGTCAAACTGAATATGGAATTAGGCAACGAGCCTTTACAGTTTGAAGGTCTCATAACGCATTAACAATTCGCCCATGGGGTAAATAACTGAACAATCCGGTTAATGTTTCTTTCCATAATCGCCGGCCTTTGCCTGGATTTTTATTCAAAAAATATGGTAATGAAAAAAAGAGGGGAGAGGAATGATCAGACCAAAAGTTGTGATTATTGGAGGGGGATTTGGAGGGCTGAATGCAGCCAAAGGGTTGAAGAAAGCAAATGTCGACGTCCTCCTTATTGACCGATACAACCACCACCTGTTTCAACCTCTGCTCTATCAAGTGGCAAGTGCGGCTCTTTCTCCAGGAAATATCGCCCAACCTCTACGAGAATTACTGCGCAAGAAGAAAAATGTCGACGTCGTCATGGGAAATGTGTCTGCTATCGACAAAGAAAAAAGAGAGCTTTTGCTCTCACATGGAGACTGCATCCCGTACGATTATCTCATCGTCGCTCCCGGAGCCCGCCAATCCTATTTTGGCAACGATGAATGGGAAACCCATGCTCCCGGGTTAAAGAGCATCTCCGATGCCACGGGTATTAGAGAAAAAGTTTTGCCGGCTTTCGAAAAAGCAGAAAGAATCGATGACAAAGATGTTATCGCCAAATATCTGCGGTTTGTCGTCGTTGGCGGGGGGCTGCAGGTGTGGAAATGTCGAAGGACGCTACGTTGCAAAAATCCTTCTGAGAGGATTGAAGCAAAAGGATCGTCCTCCTTTTGCCTATGTCGATAAAGGGGAGATTGCGGCCATTGGAAGGACAAAGGCTGTCGGCCGTATAGGAAAGCACAATATTTCCGGATTTACTGCTTGGATAATCTGGTGTTGTATCCATATATTTTATTTGGTGGGCTTTTCGATGAAAGTGCTCGTCATGATCCAGTGGCTTGCTTCGTTCTTGACCGGGGGGCGGCCTGTCCGCCTCATTATCAAACCCATCGACAAAGAAGAGCATTGGTGATCTTATTCATTCACGAGGAAAATACTGCCTTAGCACATCTTTGTATGTGTTCCAATTCACCTATCTTGCGACGGTGGTCATCGATTTTGCATTGCGAGGATCCAAAAATCTGATAGCACATGATGGGGAGATCGCGGTTTTTCCATTGAAGTATCTCAGCCTGGCTGCAATTTAATACTTCAGGCCAATGTTTGATGGGCTGATCGTTGATCTTTAAGAAAAGAAAATGCTCGGGCATCCTTTCTGTCAATGTCAAATGGCTCAACTTAAACCAAGGGGAATTCTCGATGTACAATTCCCTCAATTTAGAACTGTGAGAGAGAAATTGGGGTTGAACCCTACCATTTGCAACATTTTTCACAGAGAATGTTTTTGCTTCCAGAAAAGGAGTGATTAGCGAGAGGCTGTGCTTGTCTTGATTGCTAAAATTGTTGGAAATGCATACTGAATCAACTTTTTTGAACTCGATAGAGGATAAAACGTTATGGTACTCCATAGGACCTTCAAGCGTGATCTCTTTAAAAGAGGAAAAGCTTGTTTCGAGTAAATGACACAGCTGTGCATGAGCCTCGAGGGTATATCTGCGCAGTTCCTTTGAGTTAGGCTTATTCAAACTGATGGTGATCGATTCTACATGAAGCGATCTCCAAGGAACAATATGGAAAGTACTATCGCTGCTATATCCACTAAAATACATTCGCATGGAAGGGGGTATAGCGGGAAAATCAGTCAAATCCAAATGCAGGCACCTTTTTTCTGACAAACACGGTAAAAGACGATTAAGTGCATCTTCGAGTTCTTCTTTATTCAATGTCGTATTTCCAGGTTTTGCTCGCAAAACTAAATTGATCAACCCTTCAATTTCTTCCCGTTTTCCTCCAAAATTTCGTAAGTTCCGAAGGAAAGGGCTGTTAGGAATTCTTATCGCGGTACGGAACCGATCACAAAGAGCTTGATAAATTTCATTTAATTGACCCTTCCCTCTATGTTTCACCATTAATCGGGGAAGGAGTTTCAGATGGTCTGTTCCTTTTGGTGTCCAGCTTTTGATGAAAGGGAGCACCGCTGTGACAAAGAAATCCGCCTTATCACCCATTTTCTCACTGTTTTTCAAACTTGTTTTCATCCAAGAGAAAAGAAATTCCGTTTGATCAGTATCAGAGAACATCTCATTGAGGCCGCTATGGATGGCTTCTTGAAAAATTTCTTTAATGGCCTCATTGCCGATTTTTGCATAGATATCTTGCAGTTGTTTTAGCCGCTCTTCACAAATTGTCCGAAGATCGGCAACCCAGGGATAGCCTCGCGCAGGGGAAACGTCATGAAACCAGTAATCGCATGCTTTTATTAAAGGGATAAAACAGTCGGGTCCCTTACAGGCTTCAGGCAATTCAACCCGTCCTTTTTTGTGAGCCATGATGATTGCTGTACAAAGCGAGGCCAGGCTGAAGGGCATAGCTCTGTCCCCGCCATCACACTTTATCTCAATGACCTTATCTTCTCTTTCCACAAAAGAACCGGAAATCATGGATTTGAAAAGGGGGCTTTTTTGTCTCAGCATTTCTTTGTCGACCAAGACAAAAAACTTTTTTTCGCCTTGAATGATTTTTAGGAGTGCCAGCTTGCAGGGACTCTCGTTTAAACTATCCCCTTCACTTGCGGGATCCGGATGTTCCGCAAAGTCTTCCCAATCCTTTTCGATTTGGTCGGCTGTTTCTTTTCTCTCTATTTTTCTTATAAACGAACATGCTTGTTGTTCACGAATGGATCCATCGGAAGCAACAGGATAGTAAAGAGAAAACTGTGGGCGGTTAATCTTGCACCCGTGGGTGACGAAATCAAGCAATTTTTCTTCCGGATCATTCGGAACAGAGGGGGCAGGAAGGGCAACCGAGCAAGAGGACATATAAGACCGGTTTTGTTGCGGCATCGTCGCTTCCCATTTCATTCGGCCCGGTGCGGGATTCGATTGCATGGGGGGGCATTTTTGAGGATTGGGAAAAAAAGGATGAACAGGAGTTGTTAGCGATGGCACTCTCCCTGTTAAGAAGGGGTGCGGGAGCTGAAGAGATTGGTAGGGGTTGAAGCTTGAAGCATAGGAAGAAGAAGAGGAATGATTAGGAGGCGTTGGCGACGGCACTCTTCCTGTTAAGAAGGGGTGCGGAGGCTGAGGAGATTGGCTGGGGTTGAAGCTTGCAGCATGGGAAGAAGAAGAGGAATGATTAGGAGGCGTTAGTAGCGACGCCCTTCCTGTCAAGGGAAGGGGTGCTGGATGAGGAGATCGCATGGGATTGTAGCCTGAAAAATGTGGATGAGGAAAGGGAGACGGTAGAAAATTTGTTAGCGGCATGTCGGTATTTACCCCTTGGAAGAAAGAAGGTATAAAAGTGCTGCTGGATGACGACGATGATGAAAAGCGGTTATTCCCTATCTTCGGGATCTTCGTCCGTGTTGGGCTTTCACTCGGTGTCGTGCTCCTCCTACGCTTCGTCGCTTCTGAACTTGCATGGCTATTTGAGCCGGAATGTGAATTGGAAATGTTAGGGATCATTCAACGTTACCTTTTTTAGCATAAGAATTGTAGAAACAATACATCAAGAAAGCTTTAAAGCCTAGCGTTTTTTTTGACGTTAAAGAACCTATGCCTTGCAGAAAAAAGCAATGGAAGCTTACCATATTCGCAAAGCTTGATTGAACGAAAGGGCCTGCTTCTTCGATCAAAGTTGCGGTCATCTGCGAGAATCCATCTATCGTGTTTTTTTCGCCGCAATAGCACGGCGGTTATCCTCTCCTCGCAAAACACGATAACGAGTTATTCTTGCTTGGCGAAATTCTTTGACTGATGAAGTGGACAAGGCAAACGGAAGAAATACTGGAAAGATGGCTGAGTGGCCGAAAGCACGTCCCTGCTAAGGACGCATACCCGCAAGGGTATCGAGGGTTCGAATCCCTCTCTTTCCGCATTAAGGCTTTGAATGGAATACATTCAAAGCCTTTTTTACTTTGGGATGAACCCATAAAATCAGGCCATAGGCGAGTCCTGCAATCAAAACAATCGTCGCTCCACCCGGCCAATCCAAATGATAGGCAACAGCTGTTCCTGAAAAAGAAAACAGACAACTGATTCCTACAGCAATCATCATCATGCGCGAAAGCCGTACCGTAAAGAGATTGGCAATGGCGGGGGGAATTGTCAGCATTGTCATCACTAAAATAATCCCCACGACCTGAATGAGAAGAACAATAGAAATAGCCGTTAAAACTAACAAAAGAAGATAAAGAGAGCGGACAGGGACCCCTTGGAGTATCGCTTGCTCTTCATCAAAACAGATGGCGAGGAATTTTTTATGAAGGCAGCGTACGATCACGAGGATAAGAAGGTCTAAACAGGCCAAAACAAACAAGTCCGTTGGGGAAACCCAAAGGATATTTCCAATAAGAAAATTTGTCAGTTCTAAATTAAATCCCGGTGTTTGGGAGATGAAAAGAATCCCTGTTGCCATGCCGACTGCCCATAAAGCTGCAATCACAGAGTCCTCTCTTTGATGATAGTGTAAATGAATCCAGCCGATGAGCAATGCTGAGGCGATCGCAGCGACTAAAGCTCCGAGCAAAGGGGAGGCCCATGCGATTCCTTTTGTCCTTTCAAGCCAAAGGCAAAATCCGATTCCACCCAGAATAGCATGAGCAATCCCTCCGCTAATAAAAACGATCCGTTTGACAACGACATAGGATCCAATGACTCCACTGACAACTGAGGCAAGGATCCCGGCAAAGACGGCAGCTTGCAATAAAGGTGTGCTGGCTAATGCTTCAAAAAACGAAATCATTGTTAAAAGACTTTCCTCTATTTTTCCTTTCCTTTTATGAGCGGCGGGTGGTAGAGTCCCATTGCAAAGTGTTCGCATACCTCTTCAGGGTCGAGAGAAATCACGTTCTTTTTGATGCAAAATACCCGATGAACTTGATCGATTGCCGTTCTTAAGTGATGAGTGACGATGACGATGGTGATCTTCCCTTTTAGCTCTTCTAAAAGGGTAAAGATCTCCTCTTCCGCCTCAAAATCTACACCCGACGTAGGCTCATCTAAAAGGAGAAGTTCCGGTTCGGAAACAAGAGCCCTTGCAATTAAAGCCCGCTGAGCTTGTCCTCCCGATAGAGTTCCAAAAGAATGGTAAAGGGTGTGTGAAAGCCCCACTTTTTCTAGCTGATCAACCGCGGCAGCGACATCATCGGCATGAAATTTTCCATACCAGGGAAGGCGGGATAACCGCCCTAAAAGTACCAATTCCAGAACAGAAATGGGAAAGTCGGGGTCAAACGGGTGTCGTTGAGGGACATAGGCAATTGCCTGAGGCCTCTCCTTTTGAGGTGCCCCAAACGTTTCAATCACACCTGAAGTCGGCGGCAAAAGACCCATGATTAATTTTAATAGAGTGGTTTTCCCCCCGCCGTTAGGTCCGAAGATACCGATAAATTCTCCGGAAAAAATTTCGGCATCAACGTTCTCTAAAATCGGTGTGTCTTGGTAGGAAAAAGAGACGTTTTTTAAAGAGATAACCGGCTTTTTCATTGAGCAATCAGTATAAATTCGAAAGAGTTCTTTGTCTATTTCTCCGAGAAACTTCTTGCAATCTTGCGCATATTTTCCAAGTAATTTTCCGATAGCGGATCAAGAACGACGATCTTGGCATCTAATTCATTGGCAAAGAGGCGAGCTCCTTTGCCATGGTGCTGGGGTTGTACAAACACTGTGCGGGTGTTCAACTTGCGAGCGTTGTTGAGAATTTGGGTGAGTTGCTGTGGAGTCGGCTCCTTTCCTTCAAATTCTATGGACAGCTGTTTCAGCCCATAGTCTCTTCCAAAGTAAGCGTATGATGGATGGGAGACGACAATCGTTTGATTTTTTATTGGAAGCAGCTGCTTGGAAATCTCTTGGTCTAGTTGACCCAATTTTTCTTGAAACGTCCGGAGCCGGTCTTGATATTGCTGCGCATGTTCGGGGTACTGTTTTGCCAGCGCGTCTGCAATCCTCGCTGCCTGTTGTTTTACCATCCTTGGGCTGAGCCAAATATGAGGGTCTGTGCAGCCATGATGAGGGCAACGCTGATGATGATCGTCATGGGATGTTTCGGCAATCAGATCCAGCCCTTCGCGCATATCGATGAACTTCATGCTAGGACGATGGCTTTGCAGTGCTTGGGTTGCACGAGTTTCGAAAGGCTCTCCAATCTGAAACCAAATATCTGCTTCACTAGCGGCTAAGATTTGCTTCGCGGTCGGTTCATAGGAATGAGGGCTTCCTCCCGTCGGAATCATTTGCCCTACCTCTACAGTGCCTCCGGCGATCTGTTCCACAAAAAATTTATAAGGAGCAATGCTGACAAGAACATAGTGGGAGGCTCTTTCTTCTTTTTCCTTCGAGGAGCAAGAACACACCATCATCAAAATGATAACAACGGGGATCAATAAAAGAGGGTGCTTGAGCATGGCTAGGCCTTTTTTTTACGCGAGTTTTAGGGGAAGAAAATGAAATGAATTTTTCCCGTCCTAAACGCCGGTTTTTTAATCGTAATATCACTATTATGCTATAAGATCTTGAATCTTAGCAAGGTCTTGGTGAATGGAGCAGGGGTGCCCGTGAAATAATTTTTTTGAGTCGGAATGTCGTTTTAGCGAAGAATGTAAAGATCCGGAAGATAAAGTCATGTCTCTTGCAGATCAATGAGGAGTCTCTAAATACGTTCCGTGTTCAGTCAATTCCTGTTTCAGTATAGGGCGGATAAAGCCCTTATCTCCTAATAATAACCCATTGATTTTTCCGACCAACAGCTCAGGACAAACATCGCGTT
>JBAUVX010000193.1:0-10159 GCA_049583465.1 Waddliaceae bacterium
CTCATACGGTGTGTGTCAAACTGAATATGGAATTAGGCAACGAGCCTTTACAGTTTGAAGGTCTCATAACGCATTAACAATTCGCCCATGGGGTTAATTCAAGAATTGGGCTTTGGCCGCCCAAATCCAAATTATACCTTCAATTGACCGCGCTGCGGACAACGCCAAGGGGAAACCACCCCAAAACACAATTGTTGACGATTGACCGTTGCAACCCGATCGAGTATCCTTATTGTTGTCAGTCCGAACTCCAAAGCTGATGGTGTTTTGCAGCTTGCCGGCAATGCATTGGCAGCATATCCGAAGCACAAACCCATTGAGTCAGCGTTTGCAACGGTTCATCCACCGTTGTACTTAAAGAATTTTTAATCTATAATGTCTTCTTTATAAGGAATTTGTTGAATAAAAAAATGTGCTCAAAATTACAAGACACCGCCTTTGTTTTTCGAGTGAAGCCACGGGATTTTTCGCCTACTGTGGAGTGCGCGGCTTGCTATATTGAATTCGATGGAAAAATATTATTTTTAAAAAGGGCTGACGGAAAACCTGAAGGTGGAAAGTGGGGTGTACCCGGCGGAAAAATTGAACAAGGTGAAAGTAGTCGTGAAGCTGTTATTAGAGAAACCTTTGAGGAGACGCGAATCGCTTTGAACGAGCAGCAGATAAAATTCGTTGGTAAACTCTTTGTTCGTAAACCCGAGGTAGACTATGTCTACCATATGTATCACTTGAAATCCACTCACTTTCCTGAAGTTAAATTAAATCACGAGCATCGTGAATATCGATGGCTGTCGATGGAAGAGGCGGTTAATTTTTCAGTCATGTCGGGCGGTCTCAAGACTCTCTATCATTTCAAAGCTTTAGTAAATCAACCGGAATTGACTAAGAAGCCATTCTATTTTATCCGTCATGGGGAGACCGATGTAAATGCCTATCCGGAGATTGTACGTGTGGACTACGATCTTCCTTTGAACAATCGCGGCAGAAATCAAGCACAAAACGCCCGCAAGGTCATTGCAGAAATGGCATTTAAATCCGTTTGCTTCAGCCCAATACAGCGAGCAGCAGAAACTAAAGATATTCTCGTGCCTACCCTTGGGATAGACCAGGCCGAGATAGAAGAATTAAGTGAATGCAACTTTCACATATGGAAGAAAATCATTCGGCTTGAAGAAGGAGAGGGTTTTCACGTTTGCGATGAGGTAGAAAATTTTTTAGGGAGAGCAATACGCGGCTTAGACAAAGCCTTGCAAAAAAAGTCTCCGACTTTAGTGGTTGCTCATGGCGGCATCCATTGGGCATTGTGTTACCATTTGTCAATTGAAAACCATCCATGGGAAATTGGAAATTGCGAACTCGTTCACTTTCGTCCAGTCGAAGATGCCGGTTGGGAAGCTGAAATAATCGTCGCGAATCAAGCGGCAAGATAGAAGCCGCGTAGAGCTTAGGAATTTTAAAATGGAAAAATTCTTGAAGCGATAAAGTGAACGCATCAACCAAAAACCTTGAGAAACACTTTCCCACGCTTCTACCAAACAGAATCGTGATCATTGGCACAAGCGGTTCTGGAAAAACCAAACTAGGCTTCCGGCTCGCTTCGGTTTTAGGAATGAAGTGTGTTGATTTGGATGAGCTTAACTGGTTGCCGGGCTGGAAACAACGAGAGAATGAGATGAGTTTATTGAACTCATCAAAAAAGAAATAGAGAGCGATCAATGGGTTGTATGCGGCAATTATTCCCGTGCCCGCCGGCATATTTGGCCCCATGCAGAGATGATCATCTGGCTCGATTTACCCTTTTCTATTTGCTTGTGGAGAGCTTTTAAGAGAAGTGTAAAACGCTTGCTTTTGCGGATAGAATGCTGCAATGGAAATTGCGAAACACTAGGTCGTCTAATTGGGAAAGACTCGATTCTTCTTTGGATTTGGAAAACCTACTCTAGGCGTAAAAGAGCCTATGCAGAGTATTTTGCTTCTCGTGAAACCTCTCACTCGTTGCTGAGGCTAACAAATGACAAAGAGATAGCAAACTGGGTAGACCGCTTTTCCAAACTCCAGGAGAAAGCTTCATGAATATGAGGGGCCCATAAACCTACTCACACGATTCCCGATAAATTACAGGAATTTTTTGGTCAGGATTGTGCGGAATCGGCAAATAAGATATAATTATGTTAGATACTGGCGGAAATCGCCGGTTTTTTACATGAAAAATAAGATGGACAGTAACTTTCAAAATTTACTTTATAAATGGCCGAGGGTGGTGATTAAGGACACGGACATTGGAACGGTTTTTCACAATCGCCCTGGCGCAAGGCACTCTGCTGTCAAAAGAATGCTCCGGAAAAAGACTCTGCTTAAAGTCCGTCGGGGAATGTACTTGATTGGAAAGCCCTTTGTTAAAGAACCTCCCAATCCCAACGAAATTGCTCAAATGATTTATGGACCGAGCTACATCAGCTTTGAGTCGGCACTTTCCTATCATCAACTGATTCCTGAAGCAGTGTATGCGACCACTTCTGCAACGGCAAAGAGGGGGAAAATTTTCAACACCGCTCTCGGAGTTTTCCGTTACACACATATCCCGGTCAAAAAGTTCTATCTAGGCGTACTAAGAGTGGAGACTAAACAGGGTGCCTTCTTGATGGCTGAACCTTGGAAAGCGATTGCTGACCTTTGTTATGCCCGCCGCAAAACGTGGAAGAATCTAAGAGGTCTAGAACTTGATCTGAGAATCGAGCATGATAACCTCGAAGAGAGCAATAGAGAACTCTTGAAAGATTTAGCAAATCGCTATCCGAGTCGGCATGTGCAGCATATTTTACAGATGATGGTAAAGGAGCTTCAATGAAGGGTATTCAGATCATTGAGGAGCGGATTAAGGCATACCTGCCTTCCACAAAGGCTGAAGAACTTAATGCTTTCAAAGAAATTGCTCAAGAAATCACTCTGTCAGCCCTGTCTCGGGGGGATTTATTCAAGCAAGCCGCATTTCAGGGAGGCACCTGTCTGAGGATTATTCATGGTGTTCCTCGGTTTTCGGAGGACCTGGATTTTATTTTTTTTGAAGAAGATCGCGCATTTAAATGGGAGCCCTTTTTTCATGAGATCGTGCTTGAATTTGAGGTGTACGGGTTTGAACTTGAGGTGAAAGATCGCTCCCAAGCAAAGGATGCTGTAAAAAAAGCTTTTCTTAAGGAAAATTCTTTCGGTAAGGTGCTGAAGTTGATCTATGAAAGGGATCGTTCTGATACGAGGACCATCCAGATTAAGCTTGAAGTGGATACCCATCCTCCAATTGGCTCAACATTTGAAAGCAGATTGGTTGATTTCCCCTTTCCTTTTTCTGTCGTGGTACAGAATCTTCCCAGTCTTTTTTCAGGAAAAATTCACGCATTATTGTGTCGTGAATTCATTAAAGGGAGAGACTGGTTTGACTTTGTTTGGTACGTCGCTAGAGGTGTTCCAATCAATTATGTATTTCTCGAAAATGCGCTCGTTCAGCATGGTCCCTGGAAAGAAAAGCCATTAGCAATCGACAAAGATTGGGTAAAAGAAGCACTAGATGAAAAAGTCAGGAGCATCGATTGGAAAGCTGCAAAGGCTGACGTGGAAAACTTGCTGCGCCCTCAGGAATTGAGAACTCTCGAGCTGTGGAATGCCGATTTTTTTCATCGATACGTTAATAAACTAAATTCCATGTAGAAAACTGGCGAAAATCGCCAGTTTCTTACAATTTTTTATCTACGGAGCCCTTGTGGAAGTCGCAGTCTGTGAGTGCCGACTCCAGTTCCCAATAGAATGATGATGCCGCAGACCCGTGGCCTTCTGATCGAAAGACATTGGTCCAAACAACGAGCTCAAACATCAAGCCATTTTTTCCAAAGCCAACAAGCCAGCATTGAGGATCGGCGACCCCTTGCGCTTGTCCTATAGCAGCCGGAACATTCAGAGCTGCTTTGATGGCCGCTTCTTTAACTTTGAGTTTATCCGTTCCGAAGGCAGCGCAAAAGGGAATATGGAGCCTTTTATAAGGATCTCTACGGGTCCAATTGGTATATTTTTCGGTAACGAGGGATGAATTAGGGATGACAATATCTAAACCGTCACAGGTTCGAATAATCGTATTTTGGACGTGTATGGCTAACACGTTGCCCCACTGTCCTGAAGCCAATTCGATATAGTCGCCGACTTTGATATTTCTAGTGAACAGGATGATCAATCCGGAGACAAAATTGTTGACAAGGCTTTGCAGGCCAAATCCGATACCGACACTTAACGCGCCAAGGACAATGTATATTCTGTAAAAATCCAACCCCATGCTGCTCATTGCGATGATCAAGCCAATAGAAAGAATCACATAATGAATCAGACGGTTGATGGAGTAGATAAATCCATGAGAAACGGTTGTTTTTTTCTTAAATGCTTTTGCAAGGATTTTGCGGAATACGTAGGAGATGATATAGGCCCCTAAAAGGACAAGAAGGGCTTTGACAATGTGTTTGAAGGTAATAGGCTGCTCGCCGATTTTAAATAGCGTTTGATTATACCAGGAGATAATTTCTTCGCAGCAGTTAGAAACCGAATCGACAGCGTTGCTCCACCAGCGGCTTAGAGCTGATTTATGAGCATGGCTGATTTGTCCGTATAGGTCAATGATGGCGCCGGCGGTAAAGACTCTTCCATCGATTTGTTGAAGAAGAAGGCGGTTTTCCTGAACGAGTTTACTCCTTCTCGTTTGCAGATCTTCGATTTCATTGTCCGGGGTTGGATCTTCTTCAATGACAGCTTTAAAACGGTGTAATTCGTCTTCGTTTTTCTTATCCCATTCGCTCTTTTGATTTGAGATATTTGACAACTTGTTGGAGCATGCGGCAAATTGCTTATCCAACTCTTCCCCATTTTCAAAGGGGCCGGCAATTTTTAATTTGCTCTCTTGCATCAGAACGGCAAGTTCTGCCGAGAGTTCTTTGATGGAAGTCTTATATTCTTTGAGCTGTTGAATGGAGTTTTTGAGCTTTTCCGTCAACGAATTGTCATAGGCAGGTTGAGCTTTTAGCGCTGTTTGCAGAGTTTCTTGTCTCGCTTTTTCAAGCTCTTGTTTTGCCTCTGCAAGCCCGGTTTTAATTTCGGAAATATCGATTCCCATGAAGTCGATGTGATTTCGGGCAAATGCAAGCTCTTCTTCAGATTGATCTAACCGCTCGATTAAAGTCTCTATTTTGCTGCGAACAATGCGCAGTTTTTCTTTGTTGATGGCTATGGTAAAGCGAGTATTCAAAATTTCAAGACCTTGCATAAGCTTTTGACATGTGTTGTCTTGCATTTCTTGATAAGAAACGATTATCTTATCCAAATGATTGGAGAGTTTTGAGATGCGGTTGGTTAGAAATTTCTCTTCTTTCTTTTCACTTTCGAGAACAGATCGTTGGCAGACGATTTGTTTGGCTACGTCTATCTGCTGTTGAAGGGAGTAGCTGTCTAAAAAAGGTTTTGGAACAGGTTTTTCAATATTTTCCTGTTTTGCCAATGAATAGACCTCAATATTGCTGTTTAGTCGTTTAATAAGAACTGAGGCTTGATCAACTTGCTCTTTTTCCAGTCCTGATAAAATTTTCTGAAGCTCTTCTTTGATTTCGGCTGCGTGCTGTTCGTAAACTTCACCATCTACGCCAAAATACTCCCACCATGAAGACTTTAATTTCATCGGGTTGGGAGGTTCGGCACTGTATAATGCCAACGAAAATACACTGCTTACAATAATAGAAAAAAATAAGGCTTTCTTTATATACATCTCTTGCATATCGATATAAATATTTAAATTTTAATACTAATATAAAAAAAGTTTAAATACAAGTGGTGTTGTTATCTAATTGTACTTTTCTTCAGGGTTTTTAAATTAGTGGCAAAGCGAAAAAAAAGTGGCTTGCGTGCCTCTAGGTGTCCTACACATAAGGGAATCCGCTTATTCCGTCAAATGAACCTATCTCACTAAACCATTTTTGCCGATTTCTTGCCTCTTGGGCTGATTTTGCGCTCAATTTTTCACTCAACTTTCATAAGTTGAGATCAAAATTCATCACAAAATTACCCTCAAGATCCAAAAAATCGGCTGAAAAGCGTTTAGTGAGATAGGTTCATCTCTAAAAGTGAATAACTCATGATATTATTGTTGGATTTGATGTCTTGACGTACAATTGTTGTTTTAAGTTTAAGAAGGGACAGTGTTATGTATCGTCGAGTATCACGATTTGGAAGCTATGGCATAATTATTCGCGATGGTAAGATACTCCTAACCCAGAAGAAAAATGGCCCTTATCGAGGTTTATGGGGACTTCCGGGGGGAGCGATAGAATTTGAAGAATCTCCGGAAGATTGCCTAAAAAGGGAGGTTTTGGAGGAAACAGCGCTTTTAGTAGAAAATTTTGAACTTTTCTGTATCGCAACAAGCAATGGACGGTATTTTCAACGATCAGAGCATGTTGATTTTCACCATATTGGAATAGTCTACAGTGTAAAAATCACCGAACAAGCCTCTGATCAGATGGCAGAAGAAGAGGTGCGATGGAGTGATTATACTTGTTTAGATTTAAGTGAACTAACCCCTTTTGCTCGAGAAGCTGTATCAAAGCTGAAAGGAACATGCCGATGAAATTCAATATCTATCAAAGTCCGGCAGAATGGGAAAGGGCAATACATTTGTGTGTAGTCATAGATGTTCTGAGGGCTTTCACAACTGCAGCATACGCATTTTCTAAAGGGGCGGAAAATATTACATTTGTTGGGACAGCAGAGGAAGCTCTCTGCATTCGGGAGGCAAATCAAGAAATCATTTTAATGGGAGAAAAAAATGGCCTTCCAATTCATGGATTCCATTATGGGAATTCTCCAACAGAAATAGAAACTGCTGAACTGAGTGGAAAAAAAATTGTACAACGAACTTCTGCAGGTACGCAAGGTGTAATCGCTTGTCGAAATGCAGAGAATATTTTAGTGTCGAGTTTTGTCATTGCAGACGCAACTTTATCTCGGATTCAAGAGATTAACCCAAAAGAAGTTTCTTTTATTGTGACGGGGCAAAATAATGGCGATGAAGATTTAGCCTTAGCTGAGTATATGATCGAACGTTTACAAGGGAAATCACCTGATATCGGACCCTACATTAAAAGGGTGGGAACCAGCCCGTATGGTTTGGGATTTTTGAACCGGGATTTTCCGCAGTTTCAAGAATCTGATTTAATACTTGCTACAGAAGCTAATCGCTTTTCATTTGCTATCGAGGTTCAAAAGGTACATAGGCACTGGGTGGGGTATCCGGTCGGCCCTTATTTTGCCTGCTGACTTTTCTCGAGTATCTTGAGACCTATTTCTTTTCCCAGCTTCTTTCCCTTTTCATGGTCTACAGGATAGTGGATTCCTCCCCAGATACGGGACATACCCGCTTCTTCTGCAAGTGCGTTCCAGTTCAGTTGATTGTCGGGAAATAGTTTTGTCAGAACAACTGCTACAGCTATTCCATTCGTGGAATGAGCTGAAGGGTAGCTCGGATGATTCGGGACAGCGATTAGAGGTTTGATATGAGGATCCATTTGGCTGGGACGCTTAACCCAATACGTATACTTAGAATTAAACGCCGTTGCAGTGGAGTCGAGGAGTGTACATTCTAATAAAGCCATTCCCCAAAGACGATTAGCCAAGGGGATATTCCATTTTTCGAAGTATTGTTGAAGAATAGCATGCCATTCACCTGCATTCGGCGAGGTGAGATTCGCCCACCAATAAACCGATGCGGTTTGAGGTCTATCGCGCTGATCCATTGCCTCTTGAACCTCTTGAGTCTGTTTTTGCCAAAATCCTCTGTCTTGAGGAGGGGTATCAGCAACAAATTCTTTGGATGAATTTAGGTACCAAGTTTTGGCTGTTCCATAGTCGATTCCTCGATATCCCCGGCTTGTGGGAGTCCAATAGTTTGCTCCTTTTTTAATAGGATAGTTGACGATCTGCTCCCTTTCTTTATTCAGACGATCTGCAGCTCTGCTGAGAACAAGGGCGGCGATTCCGCTGGAGTAGGGATCAAAGACATTGACATTTACCGAAGGCAGTGATGCATTTGGGATAAACAAACGCAATATCCAAAGGGTGATGGGACCTAAATCTCCTGTAAATTTTCCCGTCAATCTGTAGCTGATCCAGGCAAAATCCTTTTGAGCATTTGCGAGATAAGCGGGTAATGTCGTGATATCAATAGGGGAGAGTCGATTGGTTTTGATCAGAAAGTCGGCTTCTTGATTCAGTTTCGTCAACTGTCCATTGGTAATCGTTGTTTTTGGTAGAGGATAGCTTTTAAATTCCTCCAGCTGCTCTTGATCGTAGCTAAAAGACAGCGGTGTTTCATTTGGATTGATCTCTTTTGCCATGAGAATGTTGACTAGGCATAGTTGGACCATAAAAATAGATAGAACAGTCTTCATAGGAACTTCCCTTTTCTTCAATAAACACTAAAAGAATTAATTCATCAATAGATGATCTCTATTCATTTTCCGGTCCAAAACACGCGTTAGGTAACAGGAGGGAACAACCTTTTATCCCGTTTTATTTTCATCATCGCTTTGCACTAAATTGATACGGGTTAGGGAAACTCGAGATATTTCAGCCATGACTGCATTCTAACCCACCTTCCGCAACATGCGGAATGTGGGTTCTAAGGTGCATTTTTTGGATAATATGCAGCGACTTCCAATATTGCGTATAGATCACAACTTCCCCCTGCGAACCAAAATGTAAGGGAAGACTTTCGTCATTGAGTATCTCGATTTTGGAAGTATTGGGGATGCCGCCTTCCAAAGTTGCTTTGTCAGGGGGGACATATCAGAATCTACTCCTCCGGAGAGGCCATACAGCTGCGCAACCAAAAAAATTGATGAAAAAGCAGATGTCTTGTATTTATCTTTAATAGGGTGAAATTCGAATGTATAAAAGTTTGAAATTAAAAAGTATGGCGCTTTTTGCGCTTTTACTTTCCTGTCAGGAATCAAAAAGTTCAGATCCGCTCCCTTCATGGAATGATACCGGCTCCAAGCGGGCAATTGTTCAGTTTGTGAATAAGGTGTCTACCAAGGGAAGCGAAAACTATGTACCCCCGGATAAGAGAATTGCGGTTTTTGACAATGACGGTACCCTTTGGAGTGAAAAACCGGCTTATTTTCAGCTTTTGTTTGCGATCGACAGAGTGAAAGAACTGGCGGATCAACATCCCGATTGGAAAACCACTCAGCCTTTTCAGGCAGTCATTGAAGGGAATCTGGAAGCTCTTTCGGAGGGAGGGTATGAGAATTTGTTTAAACTCATGACCGAGACGCACTCAGGAATGACCACCGAAGAGTTTGAAAAGATGGTAGAAAAGTGGATAACCACAGCCATGCATTCCGAAAAGAAAACATTATATACTGATCTTGTCTACAAACCAATGCTTGAATTGATCTCCTATCTACAGGAAAATCAGTTCAAGGTTTACATTGTTTCAGGGGGGGGGATTGAGTTTATGAGAGTTTTCTCTGAAAGAGTATACGGAATACCGAGAGAAAACGTGATTGGCAGTTCATTGAAAACAGCCTATGAGTCTTCGAATGGGAATACAAAGATCGTACGTTTGCCTGAAATCAACACCATTAATGACGGAAAAATTAAGCCGGCCGGAATCAATCTGCATATCGGACAACGCCCCTTAATGGCTTTTGGAAACTCCGATGGGGATTTTGAAATGCTCGAATGGGCCGCAGACAACTCAGGACCAAGTTTTGCGGGGATTGTGCATCACGATGATGCAGACAGGGAATGGGCCTATGACAGAGAGTCAAAAGTTGGAAGATTAAGCAAAGGACTGGATGAGGCGGATTCTCGTGGATGGACCGTCATCAGCATGAAAAGGGATTGGAAAACCATCTATTAAGTCTTCTTTTTGATAAAAAGACCCCATGGGCGAATTGTTAATGCGTTATGAGACCTTCAAACTGTAAAGGCTCGTTGCCTAATTCTATATTCAGTTTGACACACACCGTATGAGCTAGCAATTTTCTCCAAAATCGAGAAGCCTGATGCCAAAGATTTCGAGCTCGAACCTTCTCTATATGAAACCGTTCTGAAAGTTGACCAATCACGGTTT
>JBAUVX010000194.1:0-9402 GCA_049583465.1 Waddliaceae bacterium
TAGATTTTTGATTCTAAGTGGGTTACAAAATCGAAGCTTGGTCTGTAGTCACCAATCGAGATTTTGTAATCCACTTAGAATTAAAAAGATGAAGAAATCGCCCGCGCAACATGCGGAATGTGGGTTCAAAGCCGGTTTAGGAGGGTTTCTGGGAAAATGCTCAAATTAAACAATGCCAAATTTGGAAAAACCCCGCATAGAGGGAAATAATCACGGCCTCCAAGGGGAGAATTTTAGGGTCTAGGAGGCGATTAATTGTGCGATACTGTTGTTTGCATTTCTTTTAGGTGGTGTAAGATAATTTTAGGGGTCAGGAGCTGAGGCAGGATAATAGGAGAAGCTTTAGGAGTCGAACGAAAAAGCAAATAGAGGGGGACGCTGTTGCGGCCGAATTTACGCAGCTCTTTCGTAATCACAGGATCGCTTTTTGTCCAATCGGCTTTCATTTTGACGATGCCGAGGTTGGCAAACTCCCGGCGTACTTCGCCTGAGGAAAGGGCAACGTGATTTGTTTGACAAGTGAGGCACCATTTAGCGGTGAAATCAACAAAAACGGGAATGCCTTGTTTTTGGAGCTCTGCCACTCTTTCCGGAGAAAATCTTTCCCACTCCCCACCTGTTGCGATGTGCCCATTTTCTGTCGTTGAAGAAAGAGAAGGATGAGAAGCTCCAAAATAGATGGTGTAGCTTCCCACGCTAAAACAGGCAAGAGCCAGCGCATAGCTGACAAGTCGAACAGCTTTTCTTTGAATAGGAGTTCCCCATTTTCCATAAATCCAGCATCCGATGCTCAAGAAGAAAAATCCGGCAAGTAAGAGGAATAACGCTTGTGCGTCTGTCTGCGCTCCAAATACCCAAACGAGCCACAAAACAGTAGCTAGCATCACAAATCCTAGCACCTCTTTGAATGTGACCATCCAATTGCCCGGTTTTGGAAAAAAACGCAATAGTTTTGGAAAGGCTCCTACCAACAAATAAGGTAAGGCCATCCCCAGGCCAAGCGATGTAAAGATCAGCATAGCAAGGGGAGCGGAAAGCGTAACGGCAAAACCAACAGCTGTGCCGAGAAAAGGGCCGGTACAAGGTGTTGCGACTGCTGTTGCTAAAATCCCGCTGAAAAAAGAGGCTTGCAATCCTTTAGAGGAAGAAGAGGCCGTTTGCGTATTTCCGGCCAACGCGGCAACTCCTGTTCCCAATTCAAAGACACCGAATAAACTTAAACTAAACACCCATATCATCGCAGCTAAAGTGGAGACAAATAAGGGTTCTTGCAACTGGAATCCCCACCCGACAGCATGGCCATACGTTTGCATCATGAGCAAAACACCTGCAAGAGTCCAAAATGAGAGAAGAACACCGGCTGAAAAGGCGATTCCATGTTTAAAAATCAATGCGCGATTTTGTCCTGCCATTTTGATGAAACTAAGAATTTTGAAGGAAATCACAGGCAGCACACAAGGCATGAGGTTTAAGATCAACCCCCCTAAAAAAGCTAATCCTAAAGCTAAAGCAAATCCCCCCTGAAATTCGTGGTGGAACGCCTGCAAGGTGTCCGTGACGTTGAGAGGGAGCTGCTCTCCGCTCATGGCAATGGCCTCTTCCCCGGTTTCCGACACCGGCAGGTCGATCGTATAGGATTCCAACAGTTGCTCCGATGGATTGTCAGAGAATAAAGCGACGACGCCTTTCAAATGGTTATCCTCTTGAAGGGTTCTTTCTCGTTCTTTATCTACTTGAGAGGCTTCTTCTTGTTCTTTAAGTATCAGATGATACATGTTGGGATGTTCGGGCGACTTAGTGAGCACTGCTTCCACACGATGATCGATTTTTCCTTGATCTAAAGGGAAAAATTGTGCTTTGACGATCTCCTTGTCGGTTTCCATTTGGACAACGATGAGATCGTTGCTTTTTTCGGCTTTCATGTTGCCGTTTGCCTTGGGAAGGCGGCTCTTAGCAGCGGAAAAATACTCTTGATGGTCGACGTTGAGCTGCGGCGGCCGGGAACTGACCGGAAGAGAGATCCTGAGTGTTTCCCCTCCGGGTAAACATTGGGAGTCGTCACACGCCAACCAATTGACTTCGGCTTCCAGTTCCACAGATTGAAGCTCGCCGAGAGTGTTGGAAGGAATCACTTCCGCCAATAAAATCACTTCATCCTCATAGCCAAAACAGGTGGCAAGGTCATTTTTCATTCTCTTAGGCGTCGGCCATAAAAGCGGGCCGACGGTGAATCCATCCGGAAGCTTCCAGCTCACTTTTGGCGCCATTCCCGTTTCACCCGGATTTTTCCAGTACACATGCCAATGGTCGTCAAGCTGCATTCTAATCGCAACAAAAAAGGGCTGTTCCGGTTGAATTGTCTCAGTTTCATGAAGGAGTACCGCGTGCACAGGATTGGGAAGGTCATTCTCTTCATCAAGGGCAAAAGCAGCGGTTGAGGTCAAGGCGAGCATAGCGATGACGATTGAAAGGCCTAAAAAGAAGAAAGAGGAGCTCATCTTTTTGAACATAGTGTTTTCTCCTGGACAAATTCCCATTTTTTGGTTATTCCTTTTTCTTTGCTGGAGATGAAAAAGTTTCTCGCCCCACTTGCGAGCTTTTATCTTGATCTTTAGCAAAACTTTAAATAATTTAATAGTCTTAATTTTAAGGGTTTTCAAGATTTTTGTAAACAATTCTATTCTCTTAGCGGTTAATAGCCTCTTTTATCAGGCTTTTCTTAGTTCTGATTTTTTAGGAAGGTTCATTTATCTATCAATCGTAGCAACTTCCATTTTTTGTTGGACAATATTGACACACAAGGTTTGGTTAACAAAGAAAGCGAGGCAGCATGCCCAAGATTTCCACAAGGCAATGCAGATAAACAAGGAAAATCCCCTCAATCTCAAAAGAGAAAGTCATTTTCAAAAGAAAATTCCCAACCCCTTTTTCGATCTATTTCTCGTTTTAAAGGAGAAAACGATTGAGCTTCTTAACAAAAATCAGCGATTCGGCTTGCGGGAAGGAGAGGCTCCCTGTTTATCCTCTTCCGATATGGACCACTTGGAATCGCTCCTATTTTCCCACATTGCCTTGCAAACAAAGTGGTTGAGAAAAAATCTTTTTATTCTTTCCACGATTGCCGGATTGGCGCCGTTATTGGGATTGCTGGGAACGGTTTGGGGGATTTTAGTGACATTTTCTGAATTGCACGTGCAAGGAGGGGCAATCATGAACCAAATGGTTCTCGGTGGACTTTCCTTAGCTTTGACGACGACGGTATTGGGATTGCTGACGGCTATCCCTGCACTCGTGGCTTATAATTATTTACAATCGTCGATTCAAAATTTTGAAATAGAAATGGAGGGGTTTTCCCATGCTATGCTATCCTCAATAGAACTATACTATCGGAAAGTTGATCTAAACTGACAGAGTGGTCCATGAGACGGCGTATGCTGAGACAGCATCATCAGAGGGACGCTGAACTTCACGTGAATGTCACTCCTTTGATTGATGTGGTGTTTTCGATTCTCATCATGTTTATTGTCCTGGCGCCTCTCCTAGAGCTGGACCGTGTGGAGCTTGCTGAAGGAAAGGGTGAAAAAGCGGATTCCTGTGTTTCTGTATCCGAAAACGGTCCCATCACCCTGCACGTGCAAAAAGACGATACTGTTCTTTTAAATCAACGCATTGTGGAGCTTGCCTGTCTTGCCGACTTATTGAAGAAGGAAAAACAGCAGCATCCCCATGCAAGACCCCAGGTTTTTCATGATAAATCCGCCTCCTTTGGTACGTATCAGATGATTAAAAATGCAGTCGAATCGGCAGGATTTACGCAGATGGATGTGATTTTGTACCCGAACAATCTCACAGTCATGTCTCATGCAGCAGGATGAACAGACGTTATTAATCATTGGGTTTTGTATGCTATGCGTTCATATCGGAGTCGTCTATTGGTCGGCAATATCTCGCTTGCCGATGGAGTTCGCTCCTAAAGTCGAACGATGTGTTGTCAATGTGATTTCTCCCCGGCACGAGATGCCCGAACAAGAAAAGAAAATGGAGAAAAATCCTTCTGAAAAAAATAAAACAGCAGCAAAGAAAACGGCAACAAAGAAAACGGCAACAAGGAAAAAAAGGATAGATAAGGGAAAAAAGGATTTACTTGCCAATGCCAAGAAAAAACTGGAAAACATCCAATCAAGATCCACTCTTAATGATTTAGCAATGGTGGAATCTCTCGAAGTGGATGCTGTCGAAACCGTGGACTATGAGAAAATGCTGGCATATCATCTCAGGCAGATGTTGCGTTTACCCGAATTTGGGGAGGTTAAGGTGAAATTGACTCTTAATTGGAAAGGAGATGTTGTCAGTGCTGTGGTCATAGAAACTGCAAGTATGTTGAATAGCAAATATGTGAAAAAGACCCTTCCTTCACTCCGGTTTCCTCCTTTTGGGTTACATTTTTATGGTGAAGAAGAACACGCTTTTTTGGTGACGTTGACCAATGATAGGTAAATGCCTCCTCATGATCCCGGTCATTCTCTCTCATTTGATTGTCCCTTTGGAGACAGAGCATGCTCTGACTCCTGTTTCGCTTTCCTGTTCGAACGAAAACGCCTCGTCCGTATCAAAAGAGTACGGGGAACAGTTGAAAGATGTGCTCTTCTTTGATCTCAATCACAATGGCAGCACCGCGGTTGTTCCCGAAGGGGCTGCAGAGCCTCTACACGCTGTCGACATGCACATCACGGGACGGAAATTATCGGTGAGGGTGTCCTCATCGTTTAACGATGAAGAAAAGTGCATTGATGACCTCCCTCTTTCCGGAGATTTATCTCATGACCGCGCAACCATCCATCGCGTTGCCGATGCGATTCATCGAGAATTATTTGGAGTTAATGGGATTGCTTCCACCCGGTTTCTTTATACAGTGAAAACAGAAAGGAATGGCAAAGACTATTCATCGGTATGGGAAGCCGACTATGATGGAGGAAATCCTCGGCAAGTGACAAAAAATTCTGAAGAGTATTGCCTCACCCCCTGTTATCTTCCCCCTGCTCAAGGTAAAGCTGCGGGGAGTTTTTTCTATGTTTCTTATCGGACAGGCCAGTCTAAGATTTATGTCAGCGCGCTAAATGAGGGGGTAGGGCGCCTTTTTACTCAATTGAATGGAAATCAATTCATGCCTGCAATTTCTCGTCAAAGAGATCGGGCGGCTTTTATTAGCGATGCCGCAGGGCATCCGGATCTTTTCCTGCAGGAATTTAGCCCCGACAAAGGGGCAAGAGGCAAGCCGCGGCAACTCTTCGCTTCTCCTTTTGCTACTCAAGGCTCTCCAACATTCAGTCCCGATGGAACCCGTCTTGCTTTTGTTTCCAACAAAGGGGGATCCCCCGGGATCTATATCCTGGCGATCCCTCCTCCGC
Organism: Waddliaceae bacterium; assembly: GCA_049583465.1. Lineage (GTDB taxonomy): Bacteria > Chlamydiota > Chlamydiia > Chlamydiales > Waddliaceae > JBAUVX01. The sequence goes on from JBAUVX010000194.1 coordinate 5,409, forward strand.
ACACTTCACTCAAAGAGATGGCCTATACGTTGGTGACAAAAGAGAACAGAGAAAATACTGCTCCTGCATGGTCCCCCGACGGTACCAAACTCGCTTATTGTGCCAAAACAAAAGGAGTGCGGCAAATCTGGATTTATGACTTTCATACCGGAGCGGAAAAACAGCTAACCAAAGGAGAGGGCAACAAGGAAAATCCTACTTGGGGTCCGAACAGCGTGCATCTGCTTTACAATACGAGTGATCGTGGAGCTTGCGAGTTGTACCTCATCAATACAAAACAGGCACAGGGGGTCAATATTCTCCTAGGACCCGGGGATAAGCGCTTTCCCGCGTGGGATTCTTAAAACCCCGGGCTTAAATGTTGATCATCTACGTATTTAATACGGATGTTAATTATCCGGAGTTTTAAGTATAACTTACCTAGAAACTCGCGTTAAGGATATGCCCGTTAAGAGTGTATCCGGAAAGTCTTGATTAGCCATCTCTCTGCGATTGCAACAGCTAAGAGGGGGAAAAGTGCCTGAAAATCCATTTCATTTTCCGGTCCAAAACTCGCGTTAAAAAAGGAGGACATTATGCATTCATCTGTAAAAAAAAATTCTCAATTCCCTCAAATGGTTGTGCTGAATTTCATTTGTCATCTTCCCCTTGACGAATGTTGTGATTGCATCCGGCGGCAACTCTCATCCAACATTTCTGCAAGAGCGTATGTGTATGACATCTGCTACAGATTCTCCACAACGCATGAAGAAGCGGAAACACGTGCAATTTTCTTAAGACTGACAAAGGAGCAAACAGCCAAGCAATTCTTTCTTGCATTTTTTGCAGAGATGGGATTTTTGGTACGAAGAAGCTTGTACGAAGAGAACGATCAAATACCTTCCAAAAGAGAGCTGAGAGAGACAATCTTTTTTGAAAAAGAGACTTGGGATAACATCGAGCAGGCCTATCGTAAGGCGACGACTATTATTTTATATGTTGCCAAGGATCTATCAAACATTGAACTTTGCCTCAAAGACTCGAAAGAGGAAGATGGATTTTCGTTTAAGACAAGCATGCCGTATCTTCAGACCTTGCCCGTTTAACGCCGCGGCTCGCGTTAAAAGGTATCGGACAAGATCGCATTTTTGACGATAGGGGGCATCACAAGCTTGCCATGCTTAACTCCTATGAGGCCGGTAGTAAGCAGCTCTTCGGCCACAGCTTTGCTCAAATCCTCAACGGATGCTTCTTCTAAGGCAATTTGCTTCAACGTGTCGATCGTCTCGTCAGAGGCCGATCGTTTATTTGCTGCCCAAGCCCTTTTCACATGAAACAGCGCGTCTTTCATCAGCTGTATTGAAGATATATCGAGAAAAGAATCGTTATGTTTATGATGTGCTATGGTTTTAATGAGCGTCACATACGCCGGAGGTGCTCCACGAACGCTATTCATAAATTCTTTTCTGTCCATTTCTGATAAAAGGGTTTTCCCCAGCAAATACAACTCTTCATCGTCGCCCAAGTATTTAGTTGTCACGACATTTTCTTTGTAAATGGAAAACTTGTCATGCAATTGTTCCCAAAGGATCGGAGATGTGAGTCCATCGTTGTGGACAATGAGGATCGCTTTTTTATGATTTTCAATGAGATGCTTTGTCATATCTGCAATTTCTAAAAGGGTGGATATTTTATCGCTGTTTTGTTTCGATCCAATGGTTAAATCGAATTCATCGAAGAGAATAAGATCGGCAGAAGAAGCGAGGAACGTGTTGAGGAAAGAGGCTTTATTTTGTATCAGCCACTCGTACTCAAGGGCATTAAACGAGTCGTCCGATCGATAAAGAAGCCGTATCTGAGATTGTTCTTCGGGACTGAAGATTTGGTGTTTAGCATAATAGTCATCCAAAAACCGTTTTTTTAAATCGAAAATTTCTATATCACTGTCGGCAAAAGCGAACCTTGTTTGCATTGTTTTTCCGGAAGAAGGGGCGCCGGAAATAATGGTGAGATTGCGCATCTTGAGTTGACACCAGGCTTCGAAGGAAACTTCTAAAGCATAGGGACGAAAACATTTTAACAAGTCTAATGCCTTGCCTACACTCCGGGTCAAGGATTCCCCATCTCTACTTACGCTTACCAAAACATCGTCATAAGGATTATAAAGGAAAAAATTATCAATCCAGCTTGCCCTTTTATAAGTATCGATATGGGTAGGATAAGGAATCCAAAGGTTGATAAAGGGTTGTTGATCCAGTCCAATCCTTTTGGCGGCTTGTTGAAAGTCGGTAAGAATAAGATCGGGAGAATGATTCATATCCCCCATAATGACTGTGATGGATGCAGGGTCAAAGTTTTTGATGATTTTTTCAGCAAATTCCTTTCGCCCGCTCTCAGCGAATTTAGGATTCCCTGAGAGGTGGGATTGTACAAAATGATACATCCGATCGGTTTTTTTCTCTCTTAGAGTTAAGGTCATATAGGTATTTTTTGATGGCCCTTGGTAGTGTCCGGCATGCAGGGCATTCCATTCAAAAATATTCGTGTCGTAGATAAAAATATCTCCGTTCGATAAATCAGAAGAGGATACGGTCACACACGCCATGTGATCGGGCAGTTTTTTCTGGAATTCTTCAAAAAAAACCGAGCCTGTTTCTTGTAGAGCGATCAACGACCGCGGATGTGTAGGGTGTTCGATCATTTCGATCACCTGATCGATGATCATCGATTCTCTTACTGTTAGGGGGGATCCTTCCGCTACCGGAACGTTAGCAGTGATGATCAGGCTTTCATGGAGCCCTTGACTATTACCCTCGATGTAATTGATATATTTGGTATCGAGAACATTCCATTCGGCAAAGTGATGATTTCCTACAGTGACGCCGATAGGCAAATGGTCGCTGGGAAACTCCCATCTTTCGGCAAGTTCCCCAACAGGGTAGGCAACAGAAGACGCACCTTCCGTGGCAAGTAATTGCAGAGAAAAAGAAGAAAAAAACAGCAAGAAAATAAATAAGAATAACTGATTATTCATTGAAATGCTCATTTCACTGTAAAACGTATACAGAAGTAAAAAATAAATGTCGAGTCTAAAACAATTACTTTCAGAAAAGGTAACCGTTCTAAACGCAAAGAACGCGAAGTGCGCCATGAGGCGCACATTCTCTAGCAGGTGAAGGTCCTGTTAGAAAACCGATGATCAGTCGGATTCTATATCGAGTCTTGAGTCCTTGGGGGTGACGAAATGGATTAAGCGTAGACAGAGAGGATGCAGGCCGTAAGCGCAAGCTGAAGTGATTGAGCCCCGTAATCTTTGAACTAGTTAGGATGGCCGATACTGTTTTGCGAGTAGAAGGCAACATGGTGGGATCCGTTAGTGACAGGAGACACCACATCCTCGGGGTCCTAGAGCATGGCATGTACTCAAAGAGAATGTGTGAACATGGGAGACCTCTCCGGATCTTTAGGGAGGGAGTATCTGCGGACAAGTGTACAAGCGAGGAAGCAGAGATGTCGGGAGAGGAGTCAGATGGTTCATAGTACTGATGAAGCGAGTAACGACCGTGGAGGGAAGGGACCAAGGCTGTAACAACCTTTGAAAGGAAACGTATTAATGAATACAACGGATATCAAATACGATACGAACACAAAATTGAAGAGGATAGCTTGGCTATCGGAGAAGGACTCAACGAAAGAGTTTGCATGTCTCATGCATCACTATAACGAGGAGTCGCTAACAAACAGTTTCCATAAGCTTGACGGAGGCAAAGCGCTTGGTATCGATGGAGTTAGCAAAGAGCAGTACGGTCGAAACCTCTCGACTAATATCCAAGACCTTCTAATGAGAATGAAGAAAATGGTCTATAGACCGCAACCGGTCAAAGAGGTACGCATTCCAAAAGAAGGAAAACCGGGGGAAACTCGTCCTCTGGGGATAAGCAATCTAGAGGATAAAATCGTACAGAACACACAGGCTCTTCTAAACTGAACACAAGTGAATGTTACGGTCGTGAGC
>JBAUVX010000195.1:0-10570 GCA_049583465.1 Waddliaceae bacterium
TGTCTACAAAGTCAGAAAAGGTGCTTTTGGCATCTTTTACCGCCCTTTCTCATACCCGGCAACTCACCTACTTGAGAAGTATGCTGAGTTGCCGGGCATGAGAAATGACGGCAAAACCTGCTCAAAATCGCCTGTTTTCTGACTTTGTAGACACCCTCTTAATCCGGGCCATGCTGCGTAAGCATTGGCGCGATTTGAAAAAAAGTTTGATTTTTAATCATTGGAAAAGTTATAGTCTAATAACGTATTTTACGATACTTTCTTTCACTATCGTTGTTAAATGAGTCAAAAAATCTGGGAACAATCATTATTCTGTGAGGATTAAATGGCAAATATCGTCATTTCAGAAGAAGTCAAAGAGTTGTTGGATCAATTTCTTCAAGAAAATCGGCCTGCGGAATTAATCAATACCTATCTTTTTTTTATCGAGAAAACACTCCATCTCCATCCTGTTCTCTTTCCAAAGGAAAAAATCATCTATCAAGCTGCCGATGATGCTGTCACAGCCCTGGAAAATGAGGACAAACTATGCCACCAAACTGAGATCAAGATTAGCTTTGGGGAGCGGAGTGTCAACGAACAAACAAAGAAAATTTACATCTGTCCGTTCACAGGAAAGGTCTTTGGAGACAATACGCACCCTAACCCGCAAGATGCCATCTACGATTGGGTATCCAAATGTTCGGAAAATACGGAAAGAGTTGGGGGGCTTCGGGTCAAAAGGTTTTTTATTTCGGAAGATCCTGAGGTGATCAAAAATTACATTCGAAAAACTCAACTGAAAAAGCCGCTGACCAAAGTGGTGTATTCCTCGGCGTTGAGCGGGAAGCTGTTTAATTCTAAATCTGCGGTTATTGAAGATTTTAAAAAGAATTATCTAAGAAACCTCTCCCTTATTGAAGTACAAAATCAAAATCGCTTTCAAATCGAGGAGCGGTTTTTAGATTTTATCCAAAGTCAATTGGTTGAAGATAGGATTGCAGGTTTTGTTGAAGCGATGGCGGAAATCAAAAAATTCCAGCCCGTTGTCGAACATTGGCTTTCATGAAAAAAAAAGAATTTTTCACCTCTTCGGCAGCTGAAGAAACCATAACATTGGGCGAGGATTTCGGAAAAACACTCCTTCCCGACGATATGATTTGCTTTTTTGGCGATCTTGGAGCGGGAAAGACCACATTTATTCGGGGTCTTGTTGCGGGGGCAGCAGGATGTTCTCATGAGGAAGTGACAAGCCCAACATTCGTGTACTTGAATATTTATGAAGGAAAAATCGTTGTGTATCACTTCGACTTATACCGTTTACAGCGGCCTGCAGACTTTTGCGGGATGGGGTTTGACGAGTTTCTTGAAGGGGGAGGAATCTGTTGCATCGAGTGGTCGGAACGGATTGCCGCGTTGCTGCCCGATCGCTGTATTCACGTCAACATGACGCATCGAGGAGAAAACAAAAGGCATATTGCCATTACCTACTTAGCACCTTCATGACAGAACTTGCCTTTAAAAATCCTAGATTTGTCACAACCGCAGTTAGTGAGAGCGACTATCCTTTAGTCAAAGATGTTTGTGGAAATCCTCTTATTGAAATAGCCGTGGGAGGAAGATCGAACGTTGGAAAATCGAGTCTCCTTAACCATTTGTTTCAAACCAAAAATCTCGTTAAAACCTCATCAAAACCGGGAAAGACGCAAGCACTCAATTTTTTTGTTGTCAATGATCAACTCAGTTTTGTCGATCTTCCCGGCTACGGATATGCAAAGGTCCCTCTGACCGTTCGTCAACAATGGGGGCCCATGATTCAGACCTATTTGCGGAAAAGAAAGACCCTTAAATTATTGTTTTTTCTTTTTGATATTCGGCGCTTGCCTAATGATGAAGACAAAATATTAATTGAATGGGCGGTTCATAATGGAATGGCTACGATTCTGATTTTGACAAAAACCGACAAGGTGAAGCTCGGGGAAAGAAAGTCCTGTACAAAGAAAATTTTAGAGGAATTTTCTGTCCAAAATCTCCATTATCTGCATTATTCCGTGACCAAAAATGTTGGGCGAATACAGCTCATTAGCATGGTCAAGGATGCTTTAGAAGGGGAAATGTAAGGGATGGCATTTAGAGAGAATGAAAAGAAAAGGCTTATTTGCTTGGATTGTGAAACTACCGGCCTCGATGTTAACAAGGATCGGGTCATCGAAGTTGCAGCGGTGTGTTTTGACATGAAAGGTACGTACGGAAAATTTGAAACGCTGGTGAACCCCGGGTGTACGATTTCCCCTGCTTCTATCAAAATCCACCATATCACTCAAGACATGGTTGTGGATAAGCCCGCCATCCAAGAGGTTCTTTCCGATTTATTCGAGTTTGTCGGGGATCATCCCATTGTCGGACACGGCATTCTCTTTGATATTGACATCCTTGCTGTCAGCGCCGGGCGGGAAAATATCCCCACAACAATGAGGAAGAATCTTCGGATCGACACGTTGAGGATGGCTCGTATTTATGGCGAGAGCCAAGGCAATTCTCTAGAGGATCTGCGCAAGCACTTCCACATTGAACAGGAAATCGCCCATCGCGCAATGAGCGACGTCATTGTGAATATAGAAGTGTTTAAGCGCCTTGCCGAGCAGTATTCCAATTTGGAAAAGCTTTTTGAGGTTCTTTCTCGTCCCATTCTTCTAAAGGACATGCCCTTGGGGAAACATAAGGGAAGGCCGCTAAAGGAGATTCCGTTGCAGTATTTAAAGTGGGCGGCAAGTAAAAATTTTGACCAAGACCTCCTTTACTCTATTCGTACTGAACTCAAAAAACGGAAAAAAGGAGATCGTTTTTCGCAAGCAACTAACCCATTCCAGCATTTATAGGAGTACTATCGATGGGCAAGGAACAAGATATTAAAACAGAAAAAGGTTCGTTTGAAGTCAAAGTTGGCCTAGCAGAAATGCTCAAAGGCGGGGTCATCATGGATGTGACGACGACTGAGCAAGCCAAAATCGCTGAAGATTCCGGTGCTGTCGCTGTTATGGCTCTTGAAAGAATCCCTGCTGATATCCGTTCTGAGGGGGGGATTGCTCGCATGGCTAATGCGGCCCATATTCAGAAAATACAGAAGGCTGTTTCCATACCGGTTATGGCAAAATGCAGGATTGGACACTTTGTCGAGGCTCAAATTCTTGAATCCCTTTTCCTAGACTTTATCGATGAAAGTGAAGTTCTCGCTCCTGCCGATGAAGACAACCATATTGATAAACACACGTTTCGAATCCCTTTTGTTTGCGGATGCCGTGATTTAGGAGAGGCCTTGCGCCGCATTGGGGAAGGAGCTGTGATGATTCGGACAAAAGGAGAAGCCGGAACGGGGAATATTGTTGAAGCTGTTCGGCATATGCGGACAGTGCAGAACCAGATCCGCCGCTTGATGGTGATGGATCCCGCCGAGCTAATGGCTGAAGCGAAAAAGCTGCAAGCCCCCTATCACCTTGTTAAGCAAGTTGCGGAATTAAAAAGACTTCCCGTTCCCAATTTTGCTGCAGGGGGCATCGCCACTCCTGCCGATGCTGCTATGATGATGCAGTTAGGGGCCGAAAGCATTTTTGTCGGCTCGGGGATTTTTAAATCGGAAGACCCGCCGCAGCGGGCCAAAGCGATGGTCGCTGCAGTCACCTATTCTCATGATCCCGAAATGCTGGCCAAAGTGTCTATGGGATTGTCAAGTGCGATGAAAGGGATTGACCTGAGGCAAATCAAAAAAGAAGAACTTTTGGCAACAAGAGGATGGTAATGCCAACGGTTGGTGTTCTTGCTTTGCAAGGAGCCTTTGCTAAACACGCCGCAGTGTTACAGTCTCTTTGCGTTAAGGTTCAACTTGTCCGCTCATCCGAGGAATTGCAACGATGCGATGCTCTCATCATCCCGGGAGGTGAATCAACGACGATGTTGAAGCACATTGACCGGATGGGTCTTAAGGAGCCTCTTTGCTCTTTTGCCGAGAAGAAGCCGGTATTGGGAACATGCGCGGGCCTGATTTTATTAGCTCAAGAAGTTAACGACCTTACAGTTCTTCCCTTAAAGATTTTAGATATTCATGTTGTCCGCAATGGCTATGGGCGGCAAGTTGAATCATTTAGTGCGGCAATTTCCTTGGCACTTCCTTCGTCTAAAAAGCCCTTCCATGCTCTCTTTATTCGAGCTCCGCGCATCAAAGCATGCGGCGCTGATGTCGAGGTCTTGGCAACTTGGAATAGCGAACCTGTTTTCGTACAGCAGAACCGGATTTTAGCGACGACATTCCATCCGGAATTGACCGATGATCCATGTATTCATCGGCATTTTCTGTCCTTATTAGGGCATGATTCAAAGGATAGCAACAGCGAGGCGGCAATTTCAGGAAACTCATCTGTTGCCCCGCGTTGAACCGGGCCATATGAACGGACCCGCTCAGGCCCTTCCGGGTCAGGGAGAAAGGCGTTCGATTTTCCATTCTTTGCTGTCTTCTTTGAGATAGTGAAAGCGATCGTGAAGGCGCCATTTACCCCCTTGCCAAAATTCAAATCGGGAGGGAATGAGTCGATACCCTCCCCACGATTGGGGAAGGGGAATATTTTCTCCTTCAAACGTTTTTTCGCAATCCTGAAGTGCTTTTTCAAGAGCCTCTCTTGAGGCGATTACCCGGTCTTGCTTAGATGCCCAAGCCCCCAATTGGCTGTTGCGGGAACGGGTGCTAAAGTAAATTGTGGATTCTTCTTTAGTTGTTTTTTCTACCCTGCCTTCGACGCAAATTTGGCGCATGTGTTCATGCCAAAACAGGGTCGCCATCGCGTACGGGTTTTCGGCTAATTCGCGGCCTTTGCGGCTTTGGTAATGGGTATAAAACACTAAACCTCTTTCATCTACCTGTTTTAGCAAAACAGTACGGCAAGAAGGCTTTCCCGAAGCCGAAGCTGTTGCAAGCGCCATGGCATTTAATTCAACCACGTGGGAAGAGCGGGCCTCCTCCAACCAAAAAAGAAGTTGATCAAAAGGATTTTTTTTAAGATGATCTCTTCTTAAACATTCAGGTGCATAATTTTTAGATAAATCGGAAAAATTCATCGATCTCGGTATATTGTCATGTTTGTGTGTCATGTCTAAAATACTTCTCAAAGATTTACCCCTCAAGGGAAAAAAGGTTCTCATTCGGGTCGATTTCAATGTTCCCCTCGATAACAGGGGAAGGATCACCGACGATGCCCGTCTCGAAGCTTCTTTACCGACGATCAAGGATGTTCTCGAGCGAGGGGGCATCCCAATTTTGATGAGCCATTTAGGGCGTCCTAAGGGTCGGGTAGTCCCCGAGCTTTCTCTAGCTCCCTGTGCAAAACGTCTGGCTGCTATGCTTGGCAGCCCTGTCATCATGGCATCGGATGCCATTGGCGAAGAGGTGAAACGATTGATCGACAATCTGCAAACAGGCGAGACGCTCCTTCTCGAAAATCTCCGTTTTCATCCGGCAGAAGAACAACCTGCTGTCGATCCTACCTTTGCAGAGAAGCTGTCGGAGCTCGGAGAGGTCTATGTGAACGATGCCTTTGGGACGGCGCATCGGATACACTCTTCCACAGTGGCAATTGTGAAGTACTTTCCGGGGCGGGCGGCTGCCGGATTGCTGCTCGAAAAAGAAGTACAGTTCCTTGGAGAGGCCCTGCGCAAACCGCGAAGGCCCTTCTATGCCCTTATTGGGGGAGCAAAAGTATCGACAAAACTAGGCATCATTAAGTCTTTGATCAAAAACATCGATAGCCTTCTCATTGGAGGGGCGATGGCCTTCACCTTTTTAAAGGCCCTTAATGTCTCCATTGGTCAATCTCTTTACCAGCCGGAACTTGTCGATACAGCAAAAGGGATCTTGGATTCCTTTCAAAAAGCGGGTGTTGCTCTCAAACTTCCTCTTGATCATGTGATTGTCAAGCAGCAGGATCAAGAGGGACCGATCGAAGTTGTCGACAACACCCGGGGGATACCTCCCGGTTATATGGGGATGGATATCGGTCCCAAAACCGTTGAATTGTATGAAAAAGAGCTCGGCAATGCGGCGACGATTCTGTGGAACGGCCCTGTCGGGATGTTTGAGATGCCGCAGTTTGCTAAAGGAACCCGCGCATTAGCCGAAGCCATAGCTGATATCAAAGCTACGAAAATTGTCGGAGGCGGGGATTCGGTTGCTGCGATACGATCGGCAAATCTCGTCCATCGGTTCACTCATCTTTCCACGGGGGGAGGGGCCTGTTTGGAATATATTGAACGGGGAACACTTCCTGCTATCGAAGCGCTGGAACATGCAGGATAACGCAGGGTTTGAAACAGCTTGACAAAATCTGTTATTATCTATTTATATACATTCAAATGAGCAGATTTATCAAGATTGGAGAGGCATCAAAGCTTTTAGGAGTAACACCTCAGACTCTGCGCCGTTGGGAGCGAGACGGTCATCTTGCCCCTGACAGGAAAACTGAAGGCAATACACGCTATTACGATCTCGATCGTTTGCTAGGTATTCGAGAGGTTGAAGCAGACCTGACGGCTGGCTATGCAAGAGTCAGCGGCCATGATCAGAAGGAGGATTTGCAACGGCAAGCAAAGCTGCTGTCCTCGTTTTGCGCCTCCAAGGGATGGACCTATGAGATAGTGCGTGATCTTGGATCGGGCATGAGCTATTTAGTCGGCCCTGAAAAAGTAAGGCTCCCGAGGGAAAAATTTGCAAGGTTTTGAATCACGTTAATTGATTTCCTTGCAAATTTTAACGCGGTAGCCGTACTCGCGAGAGAAAAAATAGCCGTTTTTGAAACAAAAAATGAGGAAACGGACGAGCCTAACCCCTTGTGGATTAGGTGAGGAGGTTTACACATTTTTTGTAAAAAGGGCATTTTTTCGCCGCGAGGACTTTTTCAGGGACGACTAAATATCGCAAGATTGTCTATATCCTCAATTAGGAATTCCTAAAAAAGAAAAGACGTGAGTGTTATATCGAAATATACTCAGGTTTCATACTTGATATTTACATTTTTCATTTAAATGACGACATGCGTGTTTTGCTTACAGGTGCCAACGGGTATATCGGCTCCCGACTTCTCCCGGTTTTGACTCAAGAGGGGCATCACATTTACGCTTTGGTCCGTAGTGCACAGCGCCTAGCTCTCCCCCCATCTTTTCACAACAGGGTGACAGTAGTCGTTGCCGACCTCTTGAACAAAGACTCGCTCAAAGCTATCCCCGGTGACGTCGACGTAGCCTACTACCTTGTCCATTCTATGGAAAAGCAGGCAAAGGGTTTTTCTAGCGATGAAGCCAGATCAGCAGAAAACTTTCATCAAGCACTTAACAGCACTGCCTGCAAGCAAATCATTTACTTAAGCGGATTAGCCTCCGATCACCAGTTATCAGAGCACATGGCATCCCGAAGAAACGTTGAAGAAATTTTACATCGTGGACCGATCCCTCTTACCGTTTTAAGAGCGGGAATCATCATCGGATCAGGCAGTGCATCTTTTGAAATCATCCGAGACCTCGTTGAAAAACTACCGGTCATGGTGGCTCCTCGCTGGGTCGGCAGCCTTTGCCAGCCTATCGCTATCCATGACGTCATTTTCTACCTAAAAGAGGTGTTAGGAAAGAATGAATATTGGGGAAAAACCTTCGACATTGGTGGCCCTGAACAACTGACCTACCGCGACATGCTGTTAACATTTGCACAAGTTCGTGGCCTCCGTCGACTCATCATTCCTGTCCCGGTCCTCACCCCACGCTTATCCAGCTACTGGTTGTTCTTCATTACCTCTACCAGCTTTCCCCTAGCTCAAGCTCTCGTAGATAGTCTTAGAATGGATGCTGTCTGTGTCGATCGCTCCATCGTGAAAGTGATTCCTCATGATTGCCTTACGTATGAGGAATCATTAAAAAGGGCTTTCGTCAAAATTGAACAAAACGCCGTCATCTCAAGTTGGAAAGATGCCATTGTCATCAGCCGTCTTGATTCTGATCTGACAAGATACATCAAAGTACCCACGCATGGATGCTTAAAAAAAGAAATTCAGCGACCCTACAGGAATAGAGAAACAGCGATCAAAACTTTATGGCGAGTCGGGGACCATACCGGCTGGTACTACATGAACTGGGCCTGGCGCATTCGCGGGTTTATCGACAAGCTGATTGGAGGAGTTGGGCTTCGCCGAGGAAGAACCCATCCCGAGCATCTGCACAGCGGGGATGCCTTAGACTTCTGGCGGGTCCTCCTTGCTGACCAAAAACAGGGCCATCTTCTTCTCTATGCCGAGATGCGCCTTCCAGGTGAAGCCTGGCTAGAGTATCATATCGAAGGCAAACCCCATGAAGGGACAGTAACGCAAATCGCAACATTTAGGCCCAAAGGTTTATTAGGCCGCCTGTACTGGTATTTGCTCATTCCGATTCACTATTTGATTTTTCATGGTCTATGCAAAGCCATCGCGCAGGGGATCAACCCGAAAACAGCTGAAAAAACATGAGTTTAACCATTGACTTTTGTTTCATAAATTGAAAAGGACCAATCTTAATCATGATCATCGTCTGGCATTATCGTGACTTGCGAATGGAAGATCATCCCGCCCTCTCTTATGCTGTCAGTACGAAGCTGCCCGTTTTGCCCCTATACATTCATGACGTTGCCGGCGATGGCCCCTGGGCACCCGGCAGTGCCGGCAAGTGGTGGCTTCACCACAGCTTGCAGAATCTACGAGAACGATACCTTTTGGCGGGAAGCGATCTGATTATCCGCAAAGGCAATGCGAAACAGGTGCTGGCAGCCCTGCTCAAGGAATTTCCCCTCAAAGAGGCCTGCTGGATTGAGCGCTATCAGCCCAGCAGACGTCAACGTGATGAAGCCATCCGCCAATGGCTCGACAAACATGGATGCAAGGTTTCGGTATTCCAAGGCAATTACTTGATGGATCCCGACGACGTCAGAACTTCTAAAGGGAAACCCTACGTTGTCTTTACCCCTTTTTTTCGCGCTGTCTATGCAACAGCGGATTGGGGAGGCATCCTTCTTAAACCTCCTGACATGCAAAAGGGCCGACTGCCATCGTCCGAGAGTCTCGACGATTTACATTTGCTGACAAAAAAGCCTTGGGGTAAGCAGATACCCTGCCTGTGGAAACCGGGGAGGAGCGGTGCCGAGGAAAACCTCCAATACTTTTGTGATCATCATCTGACTTCCTACGAGAGCAAAAGAGATTTTTTAGCCGTAAATGCCACCTCTAGACTATCGCCGCACCTTGCGTTTGGGGAACTCTCTCCGAGGGAAGTTTGGGAGAGATGCAGCAAACTCCCTTACCCGGAACCCTTTCTCCGCCAGCTCCTCTGGCGAGAGTTTTCGAATGCTTTTCTCTATCACTTCCCCTCTTCGACAGAACATTCGTGGAGAGAAGAATTTGAACAGTATCCATGGGCAGACAATGCCAAAGCTCTCGCCCAATGGAAGCAAGGGAAGACCGGCTACCCTATCGTCGATGCTGCGATGCGGCAGCTTTGGGAAACCGGTTGGATGCACAATCGAGCCCGTTTGATTGTTGGATCATTTCTCGTTAAAGACCTGTTTATTCACTGGATCGAAGGAGCTCGTTGGTTCTGGGAAACTCTGGTCGACGCCGACTTAGCCAACAATACATTGGGCTGGCAATGGGTCGCCGGATCCGGACCTGATGCGGCACCCTATTTCCGCATTTTTAATCCTATCCTTCAGGGCAAGAAATTCGACCCGGAGGGCAGCTATGTGCGCACCTATGTTCCTGAGCTCGCTAAGCTTCCAACACGTTGGATTCATACTCCTTGGGAGGCTCCGGCTTCCCTGCTTGCAGATGCCGGCATTGTCCTTGGCAAAGACTATCCCTTGCCTATGGTCGATCATGGTCAAGCACGTCGAAAGGCACTAAAAGGGTATCAAAATATCAAAAGTGCCAAAAAGAGCGCTAAATTCTAAGCCCTAAACAATCAATCTCTTATATCCGATTTGTCGTTGAAAATAGCATGCAGTGCCTATTCTTGACAGGCGATTAACGGTATCGATTGGCAAACAAACTCAAGAATTGGATTTGGGTATAAAAAAGGTCGCAAAGGAAGATAGGAAAATAAGCACCCGAGACTGAGACCAGGCTTGAATCTCTTCGCCGATCAATTATTCAACGCACTCTATCAAGAGTTTTCTCGTCATGCGATTCAAGCATTCTAAGGTAGACTGTTTCCATGGTTATCACCTCGCCATTTGTCAAATTAGGAACACGCCCTCTCTGACGCAATTTCTTTCCTTGCAATACTTTGTTCAGTTCATCCTCTACCAAACAAAAGATGGCTATGATAAAATCATCGATTGGCATATCTTGCTCCCGGTTTTATTTTTTCACAAACAGGATGCATAAAGGCATGCCACTTTTCAATCATTAGCTGAAAATAGTTCACCCAACGAAATACACATGACCGAAACAGTAGAGTAAGGGTGGATATTACCCCACCCTCCTCATCGAACCGTACATACAGATTTCCAGTATACGGCTCTCCCGTAAGCTCT
>JBAUVX010000196.1:0-4030 GCA_049583465.1 Waddliaceae bacterium
AAAAAATCGGCTGAAAAGCGTTTAGTGAGATAGGTTCATATACTCAAGAAAACTCAGGATGAGAATAGGAAAGTATTTGCAGCTTTTTTGGATCAAGTGCGTTGTCGCTTATCGCAATATGATCGAATTCATGAGGGTTGCGGCTCGCTATTATCCCAATCGGGAATTTGGCAAGCTCGATCGCTACCTGTTGCGCAATTACCTGTTGACGAATCCCTATACCATTAGCAAGAAGTTCCTTTTAGAGAAAAAAGAAATAGAGGTCGATGTTTTTGGAGAAACCGCTCTCACAACGATGGAGCTCATTGCTGCCCAATGCGATATCCACTCCAATGACGTTGTCTATGAGTTAGGTTCGGGCCGGGGGCGCACCTGTTTTTGGTTGCACTTTTTCATCGGGTGTCGTGTTGTTGGCATTGAACACATCCCAACATTTGTCAAGATTTCCCAACATGTCAGGAACCGTTTTAATGTGAAAGGGGTAAAATTCATGTATAAGAATCTTCTCGATGCCGACTACACAGAGGCCACCGTCATTTACTTCTACGGCACTTGTTCAAAGGACTCTTTCATTCGAGAACTGATCGATAAGCTAAAACATCTCCCTTCAGGAACAAAAATCATTACCATCAGCTATCCTCTTGCCGGCTATACCGATCAACAGATATTTAGGCTTATAAAACAATTTCCTGCAGAGTTTACCTGGGGCGAAGCCACGGTTTACTTGCAGGAAATCGTTTAAAATCCGGGTTGCGCGGGAGCTGTTTTCCGCACAACCCGGGTTTAAAACCTTGAGTCTCTAGCTGACTGTTTCAAATGCTCGGTGATGAGATTGAATCCATGCTTGAAAACTTTCGATTGCTTTGGCGGTAGTGTTTTGAAGGCGTTGTTTTGCCTCATTGCTGTCGCTTTGCCAAGTCCTGAGATGGTCAATCCCATATTGATGGGTAGATCTTGCAGCTTGATCTGATTGCCCGACATAGTTTGAGGCAAATTCGCATCCTGATGATAACGCTTTAGCGGCGTTTTCCCCACCGAATAAGGCAGCAGTTGCCGGGATCACGGCGCTTCCGAGCGATGTCCCAAGCTGTTTCCAGTTATTAAAGGTTCCGATGAATTGTTCTTGGTTCTTTTTAAGATCGGGCTGTCGATTTAGGTATTCTATGTGTTCGCGCCTGCCTAAGATCCGGCTCATGCAAATAGCGATCCTATATACAAGTCCCATGACACTATCGATGTCGCTATTCGGATTTTCAAGCAATTTACCGAGAGCAACACGATCGTTTCGCGTCATCGATTCAAGAAAAGTTCCTCCCTGCAGGGTTGTAGGTGTAGGAGTAGTAGTTGGTGTAATAGACATAAATGCCTCCTGGTTCATTAAATAAATGGATTAAAGTTAGTTCAGCATAGAACGAGCAGCTTCTTGGTAATTCCTCACAATCTCGTTCACTGTCTTCCATATGTTGGCAATAGCCTGAAAGTCTTCGGAAGTCTTGCTCAGAATCTCTTGAGACTGTTCGCTATTTTTGTCCCATTCAAATCGACTCTTGCTCTTCTCAGCTTCAGTATTGTCATTTTGATAGTGAATGTATTTCTCGGCAGCTGTGCCGGCTGCACTGCCGGCATTCAGAAGCTGCTTCGCTGCGTTCAAGGCAGAAAGAGCGCCAAACGGGTTTCCCAAAAAATAACTAATAGAAAGGGAAGCAATCGTCGTCCCTAGAGCTGCATAGCGGATGTACTCGACCCAAGAGAGAAGATCTGTGTTGATCATTTCTTGATATTTCGCGTTCAACTCTTTTCTGATCTTTTCTTGTTGCTCTAGCAGCTGCTTCGACTCTTCAGCCCGTAGACGGCCTGCCATTTCCCGTATGTCTTTTTGGTTGAGAAAGCAGGAGATAATGCCATAAATCATGTCCTTTTTGTGAGTGAGAAACGTGCTGAGCTCTTTCTGGCTTCGTTCCCATTGTTCATTACTGACTTGAGGCGGCGGTAATTTGGGTATTCCGACGGAATCCGTCGAGGGCTCTATTGGCTGATGCGCCTTAGCAATGCTAGTAGCATATTCAACGGGAGTAGAAGATTTAGGGGCAGGGGGTTGAGTAGGAACTACCGAGGCACTATCATCCCACAAAAGGGGAAACGGACGTTGTGTAATAGGATTTAGCGTCATGATTTTATCCTCAATGTTGTTGGTTGTTTTCTTTCATCAAGGCAATGCGTGAAAGCAACGCTTTGTCTTGCTTTGTTTGACCTTCAGCGGCCGTTTCTGCTGAATGCAAGGCCTTGCATCCTAGTTTCTTTTCCCCAAGGGAAAACAAGCACTCCGCAGCATGCAAATGGACGTAGGGGTCATTGCGGTCCAAGATCGCTGCGGCTCCATAGCATTGTAGAGCGCACTGCTCGTCTTTGAGCATGTGGTAGGAGGCGCCAAGGCCCATCCAATACTTTTTCTTGCCGGGGTTGACCAAGGTCAAAAATCGGAAAAATTGCACAGCCTTTTCGTATTTTCCATTTTCATAAAAGCCAAACCCAAAAGCATAAAGCGTTTCGGTGCTCTCCTCGGAGAGCTCGGGCAACTCTTTTTTTTCATCTTCGTACTGTTCGATGAGCGACGAGAGGGATGCATTGTCTTGGGATGGCGCATATGAATTTGCGGATAGGTTCATCATGATTACCCTCCTCTTATTGCCTTTGCACAGGCCATGATGGCATCGTGCAGGGTTTTTAACACGCTTTTTTGCACTTTGTACATTTCGTCGATTTCATTTTGCATTTTGGTAATTTTTTGCATATCCGTCTCATTTTGGGTATTCAAGTCGTCTACCGTCATCCGGATATTGTCTACAAGGCGGTTTTTTTCTTCTCGATTAAAGATCTCTTTTCCGTCCTGAATCTCGACGCCGCAATCTCCGGCTTTTTGCAATAGCTCTTTTACCTCGCCTTGATTTGACAGATCGAGCGCTCCATCAGCGTCTGCGGCCTTATTAATGGCTTGTAGCAAGTTGTAGAGTTCGAAAATTTTATGCTGCCTTTTTTCTAATGTTGTTGTGATCTTCCGCATGTCGTCTTCTTTACGGCTGATCATTGTGCTCATGGCCGTATGCGCAAGCTTGCCTAAGGACCGGTATAGATAGGAAGAGGTGTTGGGAGGGGATTGTTTATCCCGCGGAGGCTCCAACCTTGGACGAACTCCCGGGGAATCGGCTGCCCCATCCATTTTTGCGATACTGTCGACAGACAGATCCGGTCTATGCGCCGCAGGAAGGGAGGAAAACGGCTGTGTTGATTCGCTTGTTTGTTGAACACCATTGGGGAGTGGTTGAACTCCATCTAGAGGATGGTTAAAAGATGACATCATGTATTATCCTCATTTAATTGCTTTTGCATAGGACATTTTCGCCTCATGCAGGGGTTTGATAATAGTTCTTGCCATTTGGTACATTTCGTACCGTTCATTGGTCAAACGGGAAAGAGTTTGCAGCTGCATCTCATTTTGGGTATTTAGATCATCCACTGTCATCCGGCAATTGTCCACAAGGCGGTTTCTTTCTTCTCGATTGAAGATCTCTTTTCCCTCCTGAATCTCGACGCCGTAATCTCCGGCTTTTTGCAATAGATCCTTTAACTCGTCTTGATTTGACAGATCGAGCCCTCCATCAGCGTCGGTAGCCCTATTAATGGCTTTTACGATGTCATTGAGTTCGGCAACGTTATCCTGCCTTTCTTTTAATTCGGTCAGCTGGGCTTGGGATTTTTTCTGAAGGTAATCGAACCGCGCTGTCAGGGTTAAAAGAACAAGAGACTCTAAAGGAAGCTCGTCATGATTCTTATCGGAGCTGTCAATGGGAGCTGCCGCTTGGCTCATGACTTCGCGGGGTTGTGGGCTGCTCATTTTCTACAATCTCCTGTATTGATTGATTGAATGTAATGCGACAATTGAACCAGGACTTTGTTAATACGAAATAAAGATTAAATTAAAGCTTCTTTATCAATCTCTTTCATCCTAGGAATTTTATCCGTTGTTTAGGGG
>JBAUVX010000197.1:0-6903 GCA_049583465.1 Waddliaceae bacterium
ATTTCAATAGATTTTTGATTCTAAGTGGGTTACAAAATCGAAGCTTGGTCTGTAGTCACCAATCGAGATTTTGTAATCCACTTAGAATTAAAAAGATGAAGAAATCGCCCGCGCAACATGCGGAATGTGGGATCTATTATTCTTTTTGACAAATAGAAAGGTACGTCAAGCTGATGCCTTAATTTACCGGTGCCCGAAGGAAGCGGCCCCAAGCACAAGATAGTAAACGGAAGTTTTGAACCAAAAGGCCAATATGTCAGGGAAAAAAAGGGGAAAGTCATGCATTTTCCGGTCATAAACTCCCCGTTGTTGAAGTATCTCAGTGATTTTTTTTGGGGGGAATCTACCATGCATCGACAGTCATCTTTCCTTATCGTAGGGATTTCACTCGCATCGCTCTTTTTCTCTCCCGCGACAGTATCTTCGCAAGAGATCCACCCGATAAAAGAGGGCCCCATCCACGAGGGGTTTGTTCCCAGAGTTCAGGGAAATGTCATCTTGGAGGGAATTCCCTTCGATCCCCCGCAACCGGTCATTGAAACCCCTCCTCCACGAGAGGGGGAAGATACGATGTGGATCCCGGGCTATTGGACTTGGTCTGAACCATGCCATGATTTCATTTGGATCAGCGGTGTCTGGCGCCGCCCTCCTCCGGGACACCATTGGATTCCTGGGCATTGGAAAAAGTTTAGGCAGCAATGGGTAAGGATTCCCGGTTTTTGGAGCGCAGAATCCTTGCAACAGGCCAACTATCTGCATGAAACTCCACCCGACCTCGTTGATGAAGAGGTCACGCCATCTCCTAACTGCAACTACTTTTGGAACCCCGGCTATTGGCTATTCAATTCCACGATCTCCACATATGAATGGGTGTCGGGGAGCTGGCAGCCTTTCGACCCCGATTGGGTTCTTGTCCCGGCACATTATCTTTGGCTCCGGGAGGGTTATGTGTTCATTCCCCCTTATTGGGACTGGCCTGTCGATGATCTCGGGGCAGCTTATGAGAACATCTTCATTGAGCCCGGAGATCGTCCGGGAGCATCCTTCGAACCTAGCAACTGTCTTGATGATATCGATGTGATCAGACGATGCTTTGCATCCTATCCGGACTATCTCTCCTTTATCTATCACCACTACCACTTTCATCCAACCTTCTGGAAGGACTCGCTCTGTCTTCCTACTTGGTGGAAGTGGGCGGCATGGTGGTGTCTGCCGTGGTCGGAACAATGGGGGCTGTGGTGGTGGTACGGCAATCCGGGATATCCACAACCCCACTGGGTGACCCCGCAATATTCCGCGATGATTACTCCCCCTCCGGCAAAACTTTTCGATCTTATGAAAGAAGTGGAGCCTCCCTACACCATCACCCCTAATGGGATCGTCTCTCCTAAAAAGCTGATTAACGCCATCGTCCGGCTTACCCATCAACCGCGGCCGATCTACCCCTGCACGCTGGCCATACAAAAGGCATTGATTGACACACTAAAACCGGAACGAGTTGTGAAAATTTTGTTTCCAAGGGGACAGAGAGGACTGGAAGAGGCACCCGCGATTCCACGGAAACCGCTCATTGACCCTGATCGGCTAAGCGAGATTCGAAGAGCGAGTGATTTTTACATTCCCTTTCTACCTCACAGACCTCTGCCTCCTATGCTACCCCTTGTGCAACATTCCTCGATAACCCCTCCTCCCCCTATTCATCGCCCTTCACCGGCAAGGCGCCCCGAACTTCCCCGATCCCAACCTCCGGTGTACCGGCCTTCGGGAACAAGAGCTCCGGCAACACCACCCTCAACGATTTCGACACCTCCTCCACAGCCCGTCTCTCGTAGTTATCGACCCCCGCCGCCTCCTCCAGGGCAAGGGCCTCCCTTTCCCGCACATCAAATAAGACCGCCTCAGAACATCCCATAGTCCCAAGAACATCGGAGGATTGGAAAAAAGGAATCGTCAGCTTCAAGAACAGGGCCAGCCCATTCAGCAGAACGGCCTAATTCTTAAGGTTGTTGAAATATTTGCTCACGCGATGCTGATGACGCTGCAAAAATAAAAGCGTCAACCCAACCAAATTCCTGTGACTTTTTTTTCCGGACCTGATAGGGTACTGCTGCTCATCAGTAGCGCATCAGGTCCGGAGGTTTCCATGGCGCCGATTTCATCCCTAAGCAACGGCAGTTTTGGTCCAAAACTCGCATTAAGCACATGCATCCTGTTTTCCTCCTTGGTTCTACTCTTTCTTTCCACAACGGAAGCGAGGTTTTTGTATGCCGGCTGCAACAATAAAGTCGATGTCGGCCTCGCCTATGTCCATTTGGATATCTTGGAATCCAATCAAACAATCAAGGAACTAAACATGCCCGGGATCAGGGGGGATGCAACGATGATATCCGATACCGGCTGGTGCCTCAAATCCTTTGCCCTCTATGCAAAACATGACGGAACACTGTTTAACTATGGAACAGCAGTTGGAAAGTGTTTTCCCTTTTTTGACATCGTCGTCATCACCCCGCTGTCGGGGATTTCCTATACAGACCTTACAACGTCGATCGGGGTGGACTTAGGGGAAATGGGAAAGATTAAATCGAAAGAAACTTTTCACGCCATTGCTCCCTATGTGGGAGTAGAAGTCGTCATTGGAATTTCCTCCAAATGGAGGCTCTGCGGCACGGCTCAATATGCCTGGAGTCATTCTAAAACAAAAATCAAAGAACTTCTGCATTCCAAAAGCCATTCGAAGGGACCCATTTATGCGTTGTTACTCGAATATGATCTCTATGCATGTTGTTCGATCAACCTAGGCGCTGCCTACAACGCAAGTCTGAGCGAAGAGAAACATGGCATTCGAGGAAGAGGAGCCAAAGTCGGCATTGCCTACTGGTTTTGAAACCGGGGTTGTGTGAAAAACCTCTCGCAGACCCGGGTTTGAAGCGTTACGAGATGATTCCGCCACCCAAGCAGACCTCTCCATCATAGAAAACAATCGATTGACGAGGAGTGACGGCACGTTGAGGCGAAGCCCATTCTACCTTGGCAGATCCATTGTCGATCTCTTGAATGATGCAGGCAGCATCAGACTGACGATAGCGTATCTTCGATTGACAAGGAAAAGGACAGCAGGATAACCCTTTTGGAGAGACCCAGCTGAGATCAGCGGCAGCTAATTGCCGGGAAAATAGAGCCGGGTGATCGGCTCCCTGCTCAACGATCACCACGTTCCGTTCTCGATCTTTTCCGACAACATACCAAGCCTCGCCGGGACCTCCGATTCCCAGCCCTTTTCGTTGTCCGATGGTGTAAAACGGCATCCCGTCATGCCTTCCGACTATCTGTTTTTGCGTAGTTTCAAAATGCCCGGGTGCGAAATCAATATAGCGATTGAGGAATGTTTTGAAATCCCGCTTGCCAATGAAGCAAATCCCTGTGCTGTCCTTTTTCTCCGAGGTGGGAAGCCGGTGTTCTCTAGCGATCCGGCGCACTTGGCTTTTTGTCATCTCTCCTAGGGGGAATAAGACATTTTTCAGCTTTTGACTTTTGATGGTATAAAGAAAATAACTTTGGTCCTTGTTCCGGTCAACGCCCCTCATCAGCTGATACTCACCGTCTTCTTCCCTGATACGGCAATAATGGCCCGTCGCAAGGTAATCCCCTCCCATTTCCCTTGCTTTTTCTAAAAAAGCCTTGAATTTGATTTCTTTATTGCAGAGGATGTCCGGATTGGGAGTAAACCCCTTTTTTACATCTTCAATAAATACCGTAAACACGCGATCCCAATATTTTTGGACAAAGTTAACCGAATAATAGGAGATGCCGAGATGCTCGCACACGCGAATCACATCTTCATAATCGATGGAAGCTCGACAAGCCCCTTTGCTGTCTTTTTCTTCCCAATTTTTCATGAAACAGCCGATGACTCGGTATCCTTGCTGTTTGAGCAATAGAGCAGCAACCGAGGAGTCCACTCCGCCGGACATGCCGACAATAACAGTTTTTTGACGATTCACCTGACAATCCTCGTGAAGAAATCGTTCAATGCAGGGCAAGAGTATTTCTAGGAAGTCATGGATGGGAACTCTGAATTGCAGCTTGGTTGCGCTGCATTAAACGGTGCCGAACAACGAGTATATCACGAATCCTCTCTTCCGGCAAGCCCGGCATCCTCCTCGTTGATTCCGGCATAGACAAGAGAGGTGCAGCAAGTATTGGTGTACACACTCACGGTTGTGCGGCACATGTCAAGAATGCGGTCAACTGCAACGATGAGGACAACCGCGCTAGAGGAAATCCCCAGTGTTTGCACCATGACGACTACCGTGATGAGACTGCCGGAAGGAACGCCTGCAACCATCCCCATTGCTGAGAAAACCCCCATCAAAAAAACCGTGAATAAAACAGGAGGAGTCATTGCAACACCTGAAGCCTGTGCGATAAAAAGGACAGCACACGTCGCATAAAGTGCCGATCCTGTGAGATTCATGGAAATTCCCAAAGAGAGTATGAAACTGCATATGCGGTTGGGTATCCCCGCTCTTTTTTCCATGCAATCGAGTGTAACAGGAAGAGTAGCGGCTGTGGAGCTCGTGGAGAATGCTGTTACAAGAGCGGGAATCACAGCGGAAAAGTGCGCCGCCGGATTAACTTTGCCGACTACTTTCAAAAGAAAAGGGAGAACGGCAAACAGGTAGACGCCCAATCCGAGAAGAACAGTCATCATAAAAAGGACGACGGGCTTAATCGACTCGAATCCTGTCGTTGCAACGATCGTTGCCATTAAACCAAAAACCCCGACAGGGAGAGCTCGCATGATCAGCCGGGTCATCTGCATCATGATTTCGAAAACCCCCTTCCAAAAATCGATCATGACTGCTGCCAAGTTCGTTTCGAGTTTAGACATAAAAAGGCCAAAGAGTAAGCTAAAAAGGATCAGCCCCAGTATCTGTCCTTCCGATGCTGTGGAGATGATATTTGAAGGGACGATCCGAAAAAGCAGATTCTCGATGACTGCAAAAACTCCCCCTCCTGCCTCTTGGTTTTGCTCAACTTGAAGCACAGACTTAAAGGAAAAGTTGATGGGTGCATGATCCAAGGAAGCTCCGGGAGAAAAGGAAAGACTGACGATTAGCCCCACAAGTACCGCCAAAACAGCTGTCAAGAGAAAAAAAAGGAGTGTGCGAATCCCTAATTGGCCAAAAGCTTGCTGAGTGCCGAGTTTGCCCACTCCCGTGATAATTGAAGAGACGATTAAAGGGACGACAACCAAGGTTAAGGCATTAAGAAAGAGGTTCCCGATGAGGTCGAAGACTCTGACCCACGCCACCCCGCCAATTGCCGCATCGGGACCGGCCAGCAATCCCGCTATCACAGCGAGAATCATCGCAGCAAAGACTTTAATGAGGGGGTGGTTTTTCATACGTTTAAGAATGCGAAAAAATTTGTGCGAGTAAAAATTTTCTCATATTCATATGGGAGATCTGATCGAGCACACCGTCTGCGATGCTCAATTGCTGCTTCCAGAAGCGGATAAGTTCAGGATAGCTCCCGGAGTTAGGATAGGAGGAAAAAAAAGGTTCTTCAGAGAGTTTTACGTCCTCTTCATAGTAGAAATCAGCCCCGAAACACAGGTGCTTATCCCCATTGAGCCTGAGTCCATGTTCGAGATGTTTGGCTACGTTGCCTATTTCTCCGACAAAGGGCTGGATGAAATTTAAACCGATGACCCCTTCGCGTCTGATAATTTCTTTAGCGATCTCATCGGTAAGATTGCGATGATGAGGAGAGACCGATCGAAAATTCGAATGACTGGCCATGACGGGAATCTGCAGTTGCTGTTGCTCGAGATAGCTAAAAATATCGTGGGCAAGGGCATCGGAGGCATGGCTGAGATCAACGGCGATATGTTTCTGATGGAGAAGTTGAAGCAAGCGCTTTCCATCGTCTTTCAAGCCGACAGACGTTTCCGCCCCTCCTCCGAAGCGGTTTTCGGTATTCCAAGTCAAGCTGATATAGACGATCTTGGCCCACTTTCGTTCATATTCCATCAGCCGTTGCCATGCTTCTTCTAAAGATTCCTCTTCATCGCAAAAACTCGAAGCATTTTCAAAAGCCGGCATAATCCCGATTTTATCTTTTGAAAGGGGCTGCCATTGCTTGGCATTGTGAATGATCTCAAATGCATCAGGATAAAGGCAAGGAAGACTCTTAAATAGATTGGCTTGCATCCAACCCAAACGGGAAGAGCGGGGAGCAGTGAAAGTAAAGACCGGGAGGATCTGCCCGATCACACAACCTGCCCGCATTTGAGGAATCGAGCAGCGGACAGCCCGATCATAGGCAGACCTTTTCTCATCTTTGGCGAGATAGCTCAGCAAATCACAGTGGACATCGACAATTGGCCGGGGGATCATGAGCAGAAGAATACTCGATTTGACAATTTATACCCAAACAAACTCAAGAATTGCTGCAAATTCATCTCAGTTGAAAATAATGTTCCTCTTGATTATCATCATTCAGCAAATAACCCGTAAAAAGATAAAAATATTCAAGGAGATAAAATAATGAACGTGAGTTCATCGCTATTCCCAGCTGAAATCCAACAACAAGCACAGGAGTTGCTTCTAAAGCCATCAAAAAAGCATCCTGATCAACGATGTTATCAGATATTTATCAATGCTCTACAGGAGGAAAGAAATCTTGTTGCAGCTCATCAGGGTGATGATGGCGTTCAATGCTCGCTCCCTCATGCAGGGACTTGCCCTCTTTTGCAGGCTCCCAATCCTATGAAGCAGAAGGGTCATTTATTAAGTAGAATACAAACTTTAGTTCAAGAAAACATAGCGCGCCATTTTAACTTTGTGGGCGATGAGGAAAAAAAACAATTTGCGGTCGTACATGCCTTTCTGTGTACCA
>JBAUVX010000198.1:0-3042 GCA_049583465.1 Waddliaceae bacterium
TTTCTCTCTGTGCTCTCTGTGTCTCTGTGTTTTACACTAACAACCATGCTTTAAATGAGTGGTGAAACTAGTACCTGCGCATTATCAACCGAAATCGCAAAATCGCAATTCGCCCATGGCGTAAAAAGAGAATTTTCTACCTGTCTAAAGGGCAAACGGAGCGGGTTTCATCTCCATAATGATAAATATCCTCTGGATAAGAAGAAACATTGTAATAAATATTTTTCCATTCAGGCAGCCAAAAGTTTTCATCCCACCAAAAAACTTTGCCAAAAAAAGTGAGGATTCTTTTACCGATCGGCTTTAATACTCCTTTTATTCCTTTTTCTCTGATGATTGGCACATAGACAGTTTTTTCAGGAAAGGTATTCAGATAAGCTGCCCACCAGGAAAAAGTTGATTTCGATAGGATGTGGTTTTTCATCAGGGACATTAAATAGAAGTCTTCGATATAATCATTTCCTTCGATAAATACAAATTTTTTTCCCGGAAAGCGTTCAGTAAATTTTGCTTTTGTCCAATTCATTCTGTCCGAAAATACGACAAAAATGAAATCATCAGGGAATTGAGCCATCGCCTCTTCAAAAAAATCCAATCCTACAAAATGACAACCGGCCTCATGGATCTTTTTGGAAAATGTTCTGACATGAATTGAAACAGTCTTATCGGATGAAATAAGGTCAGCGTACTTTTGCTGCAGCTGTTCAAGCTCAGTTTGTGATGGGGCAAATAGATCAATGATTTTATCACGATGATGGTCAAAATATTTCCAAGAAAAGAACCCTCCTTTTAAAAGGACATTAATCAAATCCGGGGGAAGGTTGACATACCCGGGATTTGAGACAACATAAGGCTTGAGTGGAATTGTGCTTTGCGTTTTTGTGTCGATTCTAAAAAAAACTTTATCTCGATTTTGTGACACATTGTTTTCATTTCCATCAAAGCCGACAAAAACGGGGATAAGGTTGTGATCCCAGGCATAAGCAAGTCCCGCGGCGACATCAAACATTTGATTTCCTAGCTGACCACCGCCTGTAGAGACTCCGATAAAACCCGGAGGCTCACTACAATGGGCAATAGGGGAATTTTCTTTTAGGGAAAAGACGACTATGATGATGAATAAGGATATGGCGAGGAAGGGAACATAATATTTCATTGGACTCTCCTTCGAGTTGATCATTTAATGTAAAATGAACAGGTGATCGAAAATAATATAATTTATAAAAATATTCCATCGATTATTTCATTTTTGATCCTTTTATAGAGGACGAGGTCACGAAAAGGTTCCCGCTCACGGTAAGAACTTCGCGATTGCCCCGGAAGAAGTAAATCGGTATTTGACATTTTTTTTAGACACGTTTATGTTTATTTACCGGTATTTGATGTTATATATTGTAGGTGGGAATACAAAAATGAAAATGAAATTTCTTTTTCAGGTACCACTCTTTCTATTTTTGACTTCATTCACTCTTCCAACGCAGATTGATTATGGAAAAATCAAAGGAGGAACCTGCGGAAATACCAATGAAACCTATTGGAATTTGGGAGCATTAGCTTTTAACGGATCTCCTGAGCTTGCCACCATATTCACTTACTTAAAACATGCTTACAACATCAAGACCGTTGTTGAAACAGGTACATTCCAAGCAAACAGCACAGTCTTTTTTTCGTATCTCTTTGATGAGGTCCATACAATAGAAATTGATCGGGATACTCATTTGAAAGCAATAAAAAAATTTCCTCTCTTATCTCATGTGCATTTTCACTTAGGCAGCTCCGATGATGTGCTTAAATTTCTTCTACCAAAACTCTCTAAAGAGCCTGTTCTTTTTTATCTGGATGCACATTGGCAAAAACACTGGCCCTTGAGAAATGAGCTGATCGAAATTAGTAAGACACATCGTGACAACTGCATTATTGTCATTGATGATTTCAAAGTTCCGGGAAGAAATGATATTCCATATGATAGATTTGGGGCAAATGCCTGTTCGTACCCCTATATTCAATCTCAGTTAGAGCTGGTTTTTTCAGAATATACGATGCATTTTATCATCCCTAAACATCCTTCAGGCAGAGCAAAATTTCTTGCGATTCCCACCTCTCTTTAACCTTCAACATCTAAATCCGGTAATTAGAGACTTTCGTTGAGTCAAACAAATGTGTTTTTTGATTCAACGACAGTCCGGCATATCAATAGTTTGGACGAATATCTACAACAGGATAATCAAACTGTTGTAGGAAATCACTAAGTTCACGATTGATTAATTCTAAATCTTTGGGTCGAAATTTATCACGATGCTTTAATAACCCGCCGATTGGAGGGAATGTCAAAACTGCACGTTCAATGTCTTCGTTTCGAACCGAATAGCCAACTGCCTCGAGAATTTGGCTAAATACGATGAGAGGGTTTTCTAATAGATCTTCGTAGCGAAATGTCACCACATCATCTTGGTCATTATAGTATGCCTGGAATCGCCGAAAACTTGTGATATATTGTTTTACTGTATCGCTGGGAACTAATTTTTTCTGAGGTTTTCCCCTATGAGAGAACACATAATAAGAGTAAAAACTATCCACTGGATGCCGCACAATCCGGATTGTTTTTAAATGAGAAACACAATCAAACTTTGTTTTTCCAAGACAAGGGTAATGTGTCTTGATGACAACAATGTCACTTTTCTCGGGATAAGAACAATTGCCATGATACCCATTGGGACAACAATATCCCCCCCAGGGGAAAGGCGTTCTGAGATGTTGGTACTCCGGCGTCCGATCGGGATAAGCGGAACTTGTAGCAATATGGGTTGCCTCTTCAAGAAGAAAGCGAACCCAATGATTGCCTGATCTAGGATAAGTCGCTAAGTACACACGTTTCCAATCCTCACTTCCCAGCTTTGGCATCAGAAAGAAAGACAAAGCCAAAACGAAATAAGCAAACTTTCTCATGAGATAGTATATTTTT
The DNA here is from genome assembly GCA_049583465.1 of Waddliaceae bacterium. Classification (GTDB taxonomy): domain Bacteria; phylum Chlamydiota; class Chlamydiia; order Chlamydiales; family Waddliaceae; genus JBAUVX01. The sequence continues at coordinate 2,963 of JBAUVX010000198.1, forward strand.
TGTGTTTGTGGATAGGATGAAATTAAAAAACAATTCCCTAACGCTTATTCACTTATGAAGACATGACCCGCAACGGAAAA
>JBAUVX010000199.1:0-1844 GCA_049583465.1 Waddliaceae bacterium
TTCTCTCTGTGCTCTCTGTGTCTCTGTGTTTTACACTAACAACCATGCTTTAAATGAGTGGTGAAACTAGTACCTGCGCATTATCAACCGAAATCGCAAAATCGCAATTCGCCCATGGCGTTAATGATATAACTTTTACGAAAAATAATCCTTATGACAACATAAATTTTTTCTAGCAAGCGCTATAGAAGCTTTGAAAGAGTCTAGAGATGGAATCCCTGCTGCACATTATTCATGAAACGCTGAGAGAGCGCTTCAACTGCAAAAACATCCATTGCTTAACCTCCGCTTCCGGAGGAGTGTTAAATCAATGTCTCTCATTTGCTACAGACAAAGGAAAGTTTTTTGTTAAAGCCAACAAAGAAAACCCTGTTGCTATGTTTGCTGCGGAAGCAGCGGGATTGCGATCAATCATAAAAACAGGGACATTAAAAGTCCCCACCCCATATTTTTATGGGCAAAAACAGGGTTGCAGTTTTTTAATATTGGAACATCTCGAATTGCTTCCTCATACTGCAGAAAGCCAACGGCAATTGGGAAAACAGTTGGCAGAGATGCATTTGAAGAAAGAGGCAACACAGTTTGGCTATCCCATCGATAATACAATTGGGACTACTCCCCAAATCAACGGATGGAAAGAGAATTGGGTAGAGTTTTTCATCACAAATCGCCTGGACTATCAGCTGCGCTTGGCAGAGACCCGCTATCATGACAAGGAGATAAGAAAAAGCGGAGAGAAATTTTTAAAAAAATTTTCCGATTTTTTCACTGACTTAACCATTTTTCCTTCTTTGCTTCACGGAGATTTATGGAATGGAAATACTGCTGCAAACGGCGAGGGCAATCCCGTCGTCTACGATCCTGCCGTCTATTATGGCCATCATGAAGCAGACCTTGGGATCTTATTGATGTTTGGAGGGTTCACCTCCGACTTCCATCAAGCCTACCACGAAAACATACCCAAACAGCCGGGTTTTGAAGAGCGGCAGCTCGGATATCAACTGTACCATTACCTCAATCACTACAATCTTTTTGGAGATTCTTACCGACCGACTTGCCTTTCCATAATAAAAAAGGTTTAACCCGCAGCTAATCGATCGGTCTCCACTTGCCACTCATATTTCCAGTTAGCACCTTCGGAGAGATTATCTTGAATCACCTTCCCGATTTCTACTCTGTCCCGTCTGTTGACAATAATGGTGTATTTGACAAGGTGATCTACAGCATTTTCGCTTCCAACGAGGCGGATTGATACCCTCATTGGCTGATCGTTTCGATTCAACACGAAATACTGTTCTCCAAAATTATGCCCATCCTTGTTGAAGAGATCGGCAAAAATCAAGTCGACACCATTCAAGGTACCGACCACCTGTTCTTCTTCACCACCTAGGCTTGTAGAAAAAGGGAGCAGGAAAAAAAGGAAAAAGAAGAGATGATTGATGAGCTTGTACGGTTTTATCGACATCTTTACCTCGAAATGCATCGAAAAAAAGGATAAACAGCCGGATCATTTTATGTCAGCAAAAATTTGAGGGTTTTTTAAATCAACCCTAGGGCTCTCAGCAAAAAACTAAGTGAGTACCGCTTTCAAACGTTAATCCTAAAAGGAGGGAAGTAGAAATCCCTAGTTGATGGGAGGGAGGGGGGCAAGCAGGTTTGACGCCTTCCACCCGGGTGGAGGGCCTCAGGTGCGCCCGCTCGTTCTGAATTCCATAGGTAAAACCCACATTCCGCATGTTGCGCGGGCGATTTCTTCATCTTTTTAATTCTAAGTGGATTACAAAATCTCGATTGGTGACTACAGACCAAGCTTCGATTTTGTAACCCACTTAGAATCAAAAATC
>JBAUVX010000200.1:0-3081 GCA_049583465.1 Waddliaceae bacterium
AGCAAGATTATCGAGTTCCTGACACATGATGCACTCCTTCTTAGGTGAAATTTCTTAGAATTTGGACATCACTTTATCAGGGTTGCCTAGATCAAGTTGCGCAAAACATTCGAAGGCTCACATTGCAAACGTCAATTGCGACACTGTCAGAATAGGAAGTTCGTTGGAAGTTTTACTCATTTGCCGTACACTTGTCGAACGAAGGAAAATCACCAAGATAGCGCAATAAAAAGATTATTTTCAATGAAATTGTTGATGCTTAACCAAAGCCTCTAACATCAAGTTCCGAATCTCATTTAGGTGAGGATAACATCTTAGCACTGTTTTTTGTGTAAAATAGGGCGTATAGCGTGCGCTTTTATGGTCGTGGTGGTGGCGTATGGGGCCATAGTTTCCGCTATGATGATCTGTATTTTCTTCTTGATTGTGTTGAACAGTTTGGGTTTTATATTTTTTTAGCCACATCCACATTTCTTTCAACACATCATCGCTGAGATTGTCTAGTTCTTCGATTTGTTCAGGTTCATCATCTAAATATTCTTCAATGTAATCTTTAAAGTCCAATATATTGAGCCTGCTTATTTCGGATTCCGAAAGATCACTTGCGATGTTTATTAGTTGACTCTCGAAGGGGATGTCAATGGGCTCACTATTGCTTGCTGTTTTGTCTTTTTTTGGATCTTGACAATCGGCTTTTCTTTTTCCCAATAGTTTCCAGCTTTCGTTTTCCACCCATTTATTATCCACAAGAGCGCAAAATTCATCCTCTTCTTGGTCGGCTACTTCTTGTTCGATTGCAGCGCCAAACTTTCCAAGCATATTCATGATACTGGCACATTTTTGATGAAGAAACACACGAATAGGTGTATAGCAAGGATCTTTTGGATCAGAACATTCTCCCAGTCGAAATTTTCTCTCCTGCTTGCTCTTCCATTGAGCGACAAAATGAGAGTCGTATTCAAATTTTTTTAGAATTTTCACGACCATTTCGATCAGGTAAGAGGCTTCTGCGGGGTTGTCTCTTTTTTCTAACAGGTCATGAAATTTTTCTCTCCTTATCCGAGTAGCAAAGTCAAGAGTAGAACCTTCTTTTGTAAAGACGATGGGGTTTGCTCCCTTCGTTAACAAAGTATGTAACACGTTTTCCTGAAGATGAACAATAGCCAAATGCACAGGGAATAGATCATCCACGTTTTTTTTTGAAAAGAGGGAGTCGAGAAAATTTTTGTCATTAATTTCTTGAAATAGGTCGGTAAGATGCGAGAAGTTGTTTTTCCCTTGAGCCATGTCAATGATTAAGCGGGGATGTGTAAAAAGAACTTTCGCTAAATCCTGCACTTTTTCTACGGGAACAAATACGTCCTGTTTCTCTTTCCTTAAGAGTCTTATGCAAGGTTTGTCGTTGTGATGATTAGATGGGGACCATTCTCTAAGATATTGATCGATGTCAATTCCCATTTCATATGCAGAATCTAGGAAAATCGTACGCCCTTCCCAGAGTGTTTGTTGGTACTTGTGTTGTTCCGTATTGATTTGGCTGATAGGTTTCCCCGGGTTTATGAAGAGAGGATCAGCTATACCTGTCGAAGGTTTACCTGATTTTGAATCTTCATAGCCATCGTGTTCGCTACTGGAAGTCGATGCTTTTGAGGGTGCTGACAAGGAACTCTCGAGCGGATATTTAGAGGTAAGTGCGGGATTAAATGGGCAAATATTTAAACTAGGAAGCATAGACATTGGTAATTCTCATTCAATAATTAATGAAAAAGAATTATCAATGACTATTGATTTTTAATCAATAGATTTATGTTTTACTGGTGAATTATTGCAAGTGATTAATAATAGTTGTCGAAAATGAAGCGTGGTTTCGTGCCCGTATGGGCTTGTCCTTACCCACAATTTTTGACCAAAGCCATTCCCTCTAGCATATCTTGAATATGTAGCCGGCCTTTCCAAATTGTTTGCCATCCCGGATTTCCGTCAGATTTCCTCCCTAAAAACCCTCCCATCATAGCTATGCGCCTCCAAAGTTCTTTTAGACTGATTTCTCCTGTTAACGTGAACTTTTTTTTCACTATGTCCACAATTTCTTTCTCCACGAGTTCTTCTGCTAACCTATCGGGTTGTTGCCTACCGAGATCCCTAAGTTTCAAAAGTTGAGTTGCTACTACTCCTAATATGCCAAGGAGCGCCAATAAACGTTTTCCCGCTTTTAGCTGTGCATCTTCGATACGACAGCCCGTTTTTAGACATTTATGATATTCCTCTATAATCCATCTTTGCTCGTATATCTGCACTATTCCAAGAGCGCCTTCAACAGAATTTACCTTCAACGATGTTGTCAAAATCCATTCCGGGTCCTCATCTTCAGGATCGTACGCTCTGACGTATGTGACGTCTACTGCCTTCCCTTTTTTACCATTCGAAGGCTGCATTACCGCTTCTCCCCAGGTAATCTTTAACTCCGCTTGCCTTGAAAACTTTTCACCTCGCGCTCGAAGATCTAATTCATACCGGCCCTTAGGCTCAAGACTCCCAACCCATTTATGGAGGCGCTTTTTCTCGCCATCCACAAGTATGATTCTGTCGTGCTTTGCTCTCAATGCATAGTCCCAACCCTCATCTGTTGCTCCTGAAATATACGCATAAATGTCATTACCGCGATCCCCAACAGAAACCCATCGACTATTAACCGGCGGCCGACCTATTGCCTTCAATGTGTTTAGCCGGACCAATGACTCTTTTTCTTTTTGGTCATTGGATTTCGTTTCTTCCGATGGTTCCGGTCTAATCCATGCCGTTTGTTTAGCAACCCCGATAGTGACGGCAGGGGAATCTTTAGACCACTCTACTGCCAAGACACGTATGAAACATGATTCCCTGCCCGAACGCATCAGCTGTAGGCCCAAGGCCATAGAGGTACATCGATACTGATTGTATATCAGCTCAGAGCCGTCCTGGATAAATAAAACCATCCGGCTCGAGGCCCCGGCGATTTCAACAACGTTTTCGTTATGTACTTTTTGAAGAGTTTCATGGGTAACTTCAGGCGAATCAAAAAAACGATATGCTCCTTTAGTG
>JBAUVX010000201.1:0-2981 GCA_049583465.1 Waddliaceae bacterium
AACAAAAAAAATTGATTTTAAATGGAGAATGGGAAAAAATCTTTAGAAATTCGCTTTACTGATTAGGCTTGAGAAAAAAAATCCTCAAAATGCAGCCTTGCCCTGCGGAGCAGGTGCGGAATGTGGGCAAGAGACAAGATGGAACAACGGCTGCGGAGCGATTCTTTCATCAAAAACCCAAGGATGTCTTCAACCGGCTTCTGGAGAAAGTATCTTGGCCAGTTAGGCCACGAAACAGATGGTATAAGCGGGAGGTAAAAACGTATAATGAAGTAATTGCCCTAACTCGTTTGGAATTAGTGGCTTGACGAAATTATGAAAATAGCCCCGATCGGACAGCCGCCCCGAAGCCGATGTTCTTTCTGCTGTAAGAATAGCTGCTGCAGCCAAGGTTGAAGTCCTCATTCAACCACCCAACACACACTATCATCCGTTCCCTTCTATGCCCAGAATCCCTTTGGTCTCTGTCATACTGTTCATGGCAAAGGGTGTTGTCCACATACAGCCTTTTCCCGGTCTTTGCATGATGCATGAGAATGCTAACCGTTGCCTCCAATACATTAGGAAGCTCATATGAAAAAAACAGAGCCGAAGCCCAAGCAGGAGACGCATATTTACCCCTGCAAGATGAATACAGAGTCTTCTGTTCAAAAAAATCCCAGTATTTGCTTCCTTCTAGAATATCCTTCGTCATCCAGACCCAGCGGTGTGGACCTCTGTAGTGTCCATATCCTTTTTGAACTTCGTTACTAGATGTATACTTTGTTGCATGCCCGCCTCCTCGCGGCTGCCTGATCAGCTGTTCAAGATAATTTAGCGAGAGAGGTATTCCATTGACCATTGCGGGGATAAACGTCAGCAGATGAGTCTCTTCCACCCTTTTTCCTTTCCAAAAGGGGCATGGACCTTGCAAGATTTTTTTAATATCGTCAGTAAGTGGGGGCTCTTCTTCGACCTCTCCAAAGTACCTTTCCCAGTCTGCTTTTCCAAAGGCAATTTTAGAAAGTCCGGTTCGCAGCTCTTCATATCGAGCATCTGCAATTGCTTGAGCTCTTTTTTCTTCAATTACACGAAGCTCTTGAAGTCTTGCTTCTTCAGCTGCTCGAATCTCTTTATTTTTGGCCTCTTTAATGACCGGCAGCTTTTCCGAATCCTCTATTCGTTCTTTTAAACGTCTGATTTCCTCTTGTTGTGCAGCTATTCTTTCTTCTTGTGCAGCTGCCCGTTCCTCTTGTTCAGCTCTAAATTGATTATTTAAATGCAAAACATGGCGTTGAGTAGCAAAAGCTATTTTCTCGTGATGGCTAAAACTTGAAAGTTGAGGATCTATTCTTTTGATTGCTTGGTAACAACGGTCGACCAAAGAAAACTCTGCCTCTAGATAGGCGTGATCTGCAATTTCTTTATAAACCGCCAGTCCCTCATCACGGCGATCTTGGTGAATGAGAATTCCTGCAATCGAAAAATAAGCTTTAAAATCCTGAAAACGTTCCCAAGCAATACGATAAGTTTTTTCTGCTTGAACAAGCTGCCGCTTTTGTTCGTAAGCTTTGCCTAAACGGACGAGTAATGGCTTGAGTTTGTCAGAATTGGCTAGTTCATAAACAGTTTGCAGACGTTCTAAAATCTCGATGGATGCATCGTTTAGATGAAGGGCCCGGTTGCCAACCTCTTCTGCCTCGATCCATTCTTCTTTTCCCATGTGAAAGTTCATCCAACGAAGATTCCAAGCCAACGCATCTTCCGGTTGCCTTTGATTTAAATAGAGATAGGTTATTTTTTTGTAGTACTCGGGTTTCTCCTCAATAGTAATCAATTTTTTATAGCATTCGAGCACCTCTTGAAAAGCATTTCGTTTTTCATAAAGTGCAATAAGCTGCTTGTAAAGATCGACAAGTTCGGTAATACGCTTTTGCTTATTCAGAAGTTCAACATAAGGAAAATAAGCATTAAAATCTTCCGGATAGAGACTGCAAGCTCTTTTGCAAAAGAGTTCGGCTTGTTTTTGATCTTCGGAAAAAAAATGAAGAGCAGCACGAAGATACACATGGGCTTTTTCAGAATTTCTGTCGTATAGATCAGCAAGAGCTTCATAAGAGTGGGGACGATCGGGATCAGCATCAACTGCACACTCGTGATAATGAATCGCTCTTTCTCGATGATTTTTATCGAGAGAATGTTGACCGAGCTTAAAGAAAAGAGGGGCAGCTTCTTTGGGATTTGTTTGCAGATAACACCGGGCAAGCGGATGGGTTGACTCAATGCAGTCGGGCACAAGAGTGCAAGCTTTTTGCAAGCTTTTTATGGCCTGCTCAAATTTTCCTTCTCTCACACGGTACTTTGCTAAGTAAAGATAACCGAGAGCCGCTCTTTCACAATCTCTTTGCTTTTCAAAGAGACGAGGAATAGAGGCGTAGCTGTCACTTTTTTTCGTATATTTTAACGCCTTAGCATAGGACTCTAAAGCTTCTTCGTATTCTTCTGCTTCTTCAAATAGACGACCCTGTTCCATTAAGTGGTGTGCAAAATTTTGATTGTCTTTCTCAAAGCAATCGCACGTTGGAATGTGGGATTTCTCTTTAAGGTCATTGACCATCGATTTAGCAAGTAAATTTGGCGCTAAAGAAGTGATGGTTTCTCTACTTAAGGGGCATTCTTGTCGACCTTTATGTCTAAAATGCTCCTCGATCGATTCTTTTTCAAAGGTGTGGCCGTGGTTATCGATGACAGGATCGCGAAATAGCTCTTGTGAGATTGGGCAAATTAGATCGTCATGTTGATCGGGAGAGGTAATTTTAGACGCAAGGGCAATGGCAGCTTTTTTAGAAGATTCTTCATAGACAGTAAGGTCTAAATCAGAAAAACGAGCATCTTGCTTGGGAACAAATAAATTCCTAGCTCGATGATCAATGCGATATCCTTGTCCTAATAACGAGCTCAACACGTGCCGTAAATTTGGCTTGTCGAAATCAGAGTCAATA
>JBAUVX010000202.1:0-12816 GCA_049583465.1 Waddliaceae bacterium
AACTCAGCATACTTCTCAAGTAGGTGAGTTGCCGGGTATGAGAAAGGGCGGTAAAAGATGCCAAAAGCACCTTTTCTGACTTTGTAGACACCCTCTAAGTGACCGGAGTGCTTTCTGATAAATTGACTAATTTTTGAATTGTGTTTCGATAATCAATATATTCAGTTGAATTGTATGGGCTATAGTTTAAGTTTTTATACAAGTTCATAATTTGTGTAAAAAAGTCCAACGCCTTGTCCTTTTCCTCAAAAGGATATTCTCTTTCCACTATACTTCTCAGAAGACGAAAACTCTCAAGCTGACGTTCCCGCGGCACAGATACATCCACAGGATCAAAGGCATCTTGTTGCAGATACACCACATCGATGAGCATGGCTTTCTGCCATGCCACATAATCTTCTATAGCAATCCCCTCTTCTCCTGTCACTTGCATCATTTGGTAAATGGAATCACCTTTGATCAACAGATCACGCATAGCCTTGACTTGCCTTGACCAGTTGACATCTAAATTGGTAGAAAACCAATTTTCCAGTTGTTCAATATAGCGCGACCAAGAGATTAGAGGGTCGATTGCCGGATAAAAGCGACGATAAGCCCTATCAGATGACAGCCCAAGAAAAGCCTTGACCGTCCCCAAAGTGGCTTGAGTAACCGGCTCTTCAAAATTCCCTCCCGCAGGAGAAACCGTCCCGATCATTGTTAATGTCCCGATCAAACCGTCAGATCCCTTGATGACCCCTGCACGTTCATAGATATTTTTTATAGACGAATCCAGATAGGCAGGAAAAGCCTCTTCTCCGGGAATTTCTTCCATGCGCCCTGATGTTTCCCGCATGGCCTGAGCCCAACGAGAAGTGGAGTCTGCAATGACTAACACATTGTAACCCATTTGCCGATAGTATTCACCGATTGTGATCCCCGTGTACAAAGAAGATTCTCTTGAGGCAACGGGCATAGAGGATGTATTGCAAATAATCACAGTTCGTTCCATGAGAGAGCCCCCGGTCTTGGGATCGGTCATTTTTGGATACTCCTGAATGGTTTCCACAACTTCTCCCGCTCTCTCGCCACATGCCACAATAATCACAATGTCTACCGGAGAATACCTGGCAATCAAACTTTGTAAGACGGTTTTCCCCGCGCCGAACGGACCCGGTATACAGGCAGTACCCCCAAGGGCAATCGGGAAAAAAGTATCAATCATGCGCAAAGTCGTCGTCATGGGCTCTTGAGGAAACAGACGTTCTACCATGCGGCGCCGCAGCATAAACTCCGGTATTGGACGACGCACAGGCCATTGTTGGTACATCATTAATTCTCTCTCAATGCCGGTGGAAGTGCAAATTTTGGCGATAGGAGTCTCAAAAGTAAAATCTCCTTGTTGTATCGATGTAACTTCCACTAAATCAGGTTCGCCGAAGGGAATCATCACTTTATGGATAAAGCGGCCTTCCTGAACCGATCCAATCGCTTGACCCGCCGACACTTTATTACCCACTGTAACAGCAGGAGTGAATGTCCATTTTTTTTTGCTGTCAAAGGGAAAGATATCCACACCGCGAGGGAGAAAGAAGCCATGCTTTTCAGCAATTACATGTAGTGGGTTTTGGAGTCCATCAAACACCTGTCCAAGCAAGCCCGGACCTAAAACAACCGAAAGCATCTGCCCGGTAAGTTCCACTCTATCTCCAACGCGCACGCCATCGGTATCTTCAAAAACCTGCATATCGGCGGTCGATCCCCGAATTCTCAGGACTTCAGCCCTAAGACGTTGTTCGCCAAGAACAATATATCCTACTTCATTTTTCATTACCGGGTTGCCTTCTGCTTCTATTGTGATTAGATTTTCTCGTACAGCAGCAACTTTAGCAGTTTTCTTTCTTTCCAAGGTATCTTCAGCTCTGTTCCTGTTCATCGATTATCTCCAACGCAAGTTTTTGTAATCGGATTTTTGCTTCTTCTCTATTATATGACAACCATTGCTGGACAAGGTTCCATCTTAAAAGATAGGCAATGACCACTTCGAACCCAAAATAGTTCGCAAAAAGAAGCCGGTCCAGTTTTTCCCATTGCTGGTTCATCAACATATACTCTAGTTGTAACGATTCTCCCTCTTTCAAGTACACTTGAGCCTGTGGAATCCAAGGAAAAATCGCCCCCAATTTAAAGGTAGGATGATCCCAATGGAGTTCAATTGGTCTGACGAGATTTCCTGCTCCCCATGGCTGTCCGGGCACGGAACGCGGCAATCCCAACACACGGCGGCGTAAAGCGACCAAAATTGTCCGTTGATTTACCGGGAATTCAAAAAGCTTTTTGAGCAAAGGCGATTCAAATACTTGGTGAACCCCCTGATGATAAATCGTAACGAGTTCTGCGTTCGTTCTTCCCTGAGGCTGTCTCCACCATGCAATAAATTCTGCAGCATTTTCCACCAATTTTTTATCTTCCGGATCAAGCATGGTAAGGCGCTGATGGAGGCGTTCTCTACTAATCGGAAGGCGTTCGGCTTTATCAAAGCGAGGCAAGTACGGAAGGCTTGCAATCAGGGTATAATACTTCCTGCTCTTCATAACCTTTTATTCCTGGCCCGAAACGATCGATCGATACCTTGGGAGCAGATGTTTTAATAGTAAACTTGACAAACACTCGTCAGAGAAATCGATTTCAAGGTCTTCTCCTACTAACCGGATGCGAATGCCTCCTTTGACATCGGCAGAAAATTTGAGCTCCACACCTTCCCGCAGCATTTCTCCGCTAATTCCCAAGACTAAGTGCCGCATATTCTCCTTTCCTTTCTTGCTAAGCCGGGTGCCTTGTTCATCGGTTTCTAATAAAAACATCGGTACTAAGACCTCAAGCTTTTCAATGCGCTCCAATTCCGGAACATTCGTTCCTACAATAGCCAAAACCAATTGTTTGATAAAATCTTTATCCTGTAGTTCATATGAAACAAGCCTTTTAAGATATAAAGAGAAAGCTTCTCTAAATTTAGAACGCAGGGCAAGTTCAGTATCGCGAAAGGAAATATGGATCGCCTCGTAGGCAGAGCTGCGTTCCATCTCTATTTTTTGATGAGCCTCTGCCAATAATTTATCGGCTTCCGATTTTGCATCTGCGATGATGCATGAAGCTTCTCTTTGGGCTGATGCAATCATCTCATTCGCCTGCTGCCGACCCTCTTCTACACCCTGATTTTTCAACTTATCAATGAGTTCCTGAACACCCTGACTGACCTCCGTATGATTTGCCATCTTATGCCTCCTTCGGCAATGTGCCGATCAGTACCAACGCGAATACAAATACGAAAACAGCAAAACCTTCGACAACAGCAGCGGGAGCGATAGACAATCCGAAAACCTCGGGTTTGCTCTTCGACGTGTTAATGGATGCCGCACAGCAGTCGCCTTGATAGATAGCAGCAAATAAAAGCGCCAGGCCGGACAAGATGCCGATAGCAAAAATGCCGGGGCTTGATACGACCGTAACTTCACGATTCAAACTTAGCATAATCACGATTCCGTAAATAATCTGCGAGGAGGGTAAAACCGAAACGCCGATAAAGCGGCCATAACCTCCCTCCACTTCCAGCATCACACCACAAGCAGCCTGGCCGGCTTTGGAACAACCGATCACACTGCCAATAGCACCGAGGACTGCCGGAGCAAATATGCCAAGCCATCCCAATATCAGTATTAGTGATTCCACTTTATCTCCTCTTTGAAAAAGCTTTGAAAGGAGAGCCTTCTTTCGGCAACCCCCAATTAAAAAACTCAATATAATTCAAACGCAATCCATGTATGAAACCGCTCATCACGGAAAGGGCAAAATTCATTCCATGCCCCATAAGAATGATCAATAGGGCAATAGCCACATTAAAGCCCGGCAAAGCTAAGTAAACTTGCCTAGCAAGATCATTAAACACCTTTGCGAGTGAGGCGCTAGCGAGTCCGAGAGCAAACAATCGTAAATAGCTCAGCACATCGCCAAACATTCCCGAAATGCGGGTTAATCCGATTATCCCCCGTAAAAGCCGATTCCATACTGGTCCTTCAATGCTTGTGAAAAGGACAACAGCCAGCAGCCCCAGACCAATGAGAAAGTATCCGCCAACACTTAAGAGTTTGAAACCTTCCATGTACTGATGGTTTGAAAAAACCAAAAATCCTCCTACAGCTGTCACCGCCCAGCCGAAGCTTGCGATTGCTGTTAAAGATTTTCGCTTGGACCAGCCTTGTGCAAGGTTTGCCAAAGTTATATGGGCGGTACCTATTAAAATGGAAAGTCCCATCATAGCGTCATAATTGTTCATGTTGATGATTTTAAAATAACCAAGAATGCTCTGTGCATGAGGTTCAATTCCAAAATAGCTTCCGACGAGAATTCCCCAAAAAGCCGAAAACAGAGTTAATGTGAGCAATACAATACGGAACCTCTGTTTAGCAACCGATGTTCCCAAGCTCTTCCAAAAATATAACAAAATAGCACCGAAAAGAATCCCATAACCTGCATCCGAGAAAATCATCGCAAAAAATAGGGCGAAAGAGAAAAAAACTATCGCGGAAGGATCCCAGAGCCGGTAACTTGGCGTCATATAAAAAGAAAGCAGATCCTCTCCGCCTCTAAGTAAAGGCTTGTTGCACAGCAATGTTGGCGGCATATCAGTAGGCGATGGTTCTTGAATGGTAACGGCTACCTGATGTTGCTTGGCATATTCCCTGATTCTTTCCACTTCCGACGCGGGGATCCACCCCTTTAATGCAAACACGGCTTCCCGGTCATAGGTTTTTTTTGCCGCATCCTGAAGAACAGTCCGATCTTCCAATTGATAAAAATTCTCTTCGAATAAATAAAGCCAACGAGTTAAACGCAACCTTTCTGCCTGCAAATCTTCCATCTCAAATTCCAGATCATCTAGCCGCGTTTCCAACTGCTCGAGAGATTCACGACAAAGACATACTAATTTACCGGTCATCGATGGCGGCTCCTGTTCCGATATGACGACTACGTAGCAGAAACGGTTATCTTTATTCACTTGGAGAATACAAAGTTCTTTTGTATTGATTTTTTTCATTTCTCCGTGAGGAATCACATAAAACCAAAACCGTAGGTTGCCTATCTCAGCCGGAGCAGGCAAAACAAAATTTCCCCAAGGTTCTAATTTTTGCTTATCATGCTGAACCCGATCCTTTTCATCCTGAAGTTCTTCCATCCTTTTTTTATTTTGCAATAGTTGCCTCTCAATAGCCATCGGGTTGAAATCGGTGTCATCTTTTATCTGTTTGAGTTGTTGCGGACAGCTTTGCAAATACATCAGTGCTTCCCTGCTTCGAGAAGAAAGCTTCCCTTTCTCTAAAATATCCTTTGGAGGAGACAGCGGGATGATATGCAAGCATCCCATCATTTGCAATTGTTCAAGCATCAGGGCTTTTTCGCTTACACAGCCATACATTGTTATCTTTTTCAGGGAAACAATGCTCATCGTTGTGTCTCCGCAAAATAGACATCTTCAGTTTGATGCAAATGCATCTTAGCCATTTTGGCCCGTATAACCGCGTTTCTTTCCGCGTCTCCCAGAACAATTTGGATTTTGTGGATATTTCTTGTCGTCATAGGGATCAAAACCTTTTCAAAAAGATTCACATGCCGCGTGATCCTGCGAACAGCCTGACTTAATCTTAGCAACCTCTCGGTTATCACCTTGATCCTTATTCTTATTTCAATGATCTGTTTTATTCGAGTGATATAGGCATCAACCCAGTGGGGCTTGGCAAGCATAGAATAGTCTGCCACCCCAAACGCAATTTCCTTAAGGTAAGGTACTTTTACACCGACAACACTCTTTTCGACGATGTCAAGAGAATGGATTTTAACCAATCCGCTTAAAGCAATATCATCATTTGCGATCATCGGCAGTTTATCCGAAGTATCGATCAAAGCCTTCTCTGCCTCCTTCTCGAGATGCATGAGTTCCGAAGTTTCGCGAGAGTGCTCCGCTCTAAGCTGGGTGCGTTTCAAGTGTAAGGTGGGCAACAGTTTCAAATAGAGTTGCAATCGTTGCTTTTCCTTTTGCAGTCCACTTTTGCTTAAAGCGATTTTGGCCATATTCCCTTTTCCTTCTATGATGCTTTTCTCTTCGGATAGTACTTGTTAATCAAAGACTCCTTCATGAGCAACTCTTGCGACTCAAAGCACTCCGCTAATGTTTCCCAACAAAGGTCTAAAGCTGTCATCAATGTCATAGAGATTTTGATATCCATAAAGCGGTTTCGAAAAAGAGAACTAAACTTCAGAAGCTTCCTATCAAATTCAGATAATTCAAATGCCATTTCCTTTTTCTTTTCCGCTTCCAAAGAATTCGCATAAAAACGAATCATTGTATTCATGATCTGTGAATGGTCTTCTCGCGTCACCTTACCGATCACATGCTGCTTTAACCGTGAAAGCGATCCGAATGGGTCTATATATCCATCATGGAGATAAAATTGGCCTTCCGTAATGTAACCGGTATTGTCCGGTACAGGATGGGTGATGTCATTTCCCGGCATCGTTGTCACGGTCAAGATTGTTACCGACCCTGCGCCTTTAAAGTCGCAAGCCTTTTCGTAACGCTTTGCCAGTTGGGTATACAGATCCCCCAAATATCCGCGCGTTGCAGGTATGCGTTCCAAGGAAATGCCGATCTCTTTCATCGCATCGGCATATGCGGTCATATCGCTCAGAAGCACAAGAACTCTTTTGCTTTGTTCAACGGCGAATCTTTCTGCGACAGCTAGGGCCATGTCTGGAACTAAAAGCCGTTCGACAATCGGATCCGATGCTTGGTTGACAAACATGACCGTTCGAGGAAAAACACCATGCTCCTCAAAAGCGGTTCGAAAGAAATAATAATCATCAAAAATAAGTCCAAGCCCTCCAAAGACAACAATATCGGCATTGGCTTGGAATCCTATTCGAGCGAGCAACTGATTATAAGGCTCCCCGGCAACAGAAAATATCGGAATTTTTTGGCTTTCGACAAGGCAGTTAAATAAATCAATCATCGGGACATTCGTCTCGATCATCTTATGGGGCAACACTCTCATTGCCGGATTAACTGTTGGGCCCGCGACACTGATTTTAGGGTCAATGGACAAGTCCGGACCGCTATCCAACGGTTCTCCGGAACCACGAAAAACTCTTCCCAGAATATTGTCGGAGTAGATGACCTCCAGCGGGCGCCCAAGAAATCCGATCTCTGCATTAGTAGAGATTCCCTTTCCGCCAGCAAAAACTTGCAAGCTGACAATGTCTTTATCTAAACCGACAACTTTTGCTAGAGACTGTTCTCCATTTACGTTGACTACCATTGCAAGCTCGCCAAAAGCTGCATCTCTTGCACGTACTCGGATTGTGTCGCCAACGATCTCTAGTACACGAGTATATTTTTTAAGTTCTGATATCATAGTATCATCCCATTAGTACTCGCCCTAATCGTTTCAGCCTTTTCCAATCCCGTATTTCAGGTATATCCTCACCATATTTGGTGATAAACTGCGACGCGGTTACTTTTGCCAAATAATT
The DNA here is from genome assembly GCA_049583465.1 of Waddliaceae bacterium. GTDB lineage: Bacteria > Chlamydiota > Chlamydiia > Chlamydiales > Waddliaceae > JBAUVX01. The sequence goes on from JBAUVX010000202.1 coordinate 7,564, forward strand.
TTATTCTCTTCCAAGGGGACGACAGCTTCTGCACAATAAGGTATCACTCGCGGAGTGTATTCTGAAACCGGATGGGAAGCGGGAACCGAAACCGTATAGATGTTATCGTTGCCCGGAGTCATTTCGTATCTGACCGCCCCATTAAAGAACAGTTCGACTTTTACTTTTCCGGGGTCTATATCTTCATAAAAGACCTGCACAGCAAAGCGATGGAATCGCTCATCTGATTCCACTCTGACATCACCAAACCGGATGGAACCAAAATGTTTTTCGATATCATGCTCCCAGTCAACGATTTTTCCTGCCAGAACCGCCTTGTCCTGCACACGGTTTAGGTAAGCTTTGGCAGCAGGAATATAATGCCGTTCGCTATATTCTCTCACTGCGCGGTTTGCGGAAAAATGAGGCGTCAGCGTTGCCATGCTCTCTCTTATTCTTTGAATCCAGGCCAATGGCATTCCCGCTTGATCGCGGTCATAAAACTCCGGGGCGATTTGCTCTTCCAGCAGTTCGTATAGGGAGTTGGCATCAGCAGCGTCCTGGACGACGGGATCTTCACTCTTTCTGCCATCTCCAAGGGCCCATCCCACTTCCGGAGAATATGCCTCAGCCCACCATCCGTCCAAAACCGAACAATTGAGTCCTCCGTTGACAAGGACCTTCATCCCGCTTGTCCCGCATGCCTCCCAGGGCCTGCGTGGAGTATTGATCCAGACATCCACCCCCTGTACCAACTGTTCTGTCAGCATCATGTCGTAGTCGCTCAAAAATATCACATGTTGACGGGCTTCGGGCCTTCTTAAAAAGCGGTGCCACTTTAAAATCAGATATTTCCCTTCCTCATCCGCAGGATGCGCTTTGCCGGCGATGATTAGCTGCATAGGATGATTGGGATTGGTTAAAAGGCCGAGCAGTCTTTCGGGGTTGTGAAGCAGCAGATTCGGCCTTTTATACGCTGTAAATCTCCTGGCGAAACCCAGAGTCAGGATATTGGGGTCAAAGAGCCTTTTTCCCAGCTCGATCATTTCGGAAGTTTCTCCGCGCGCTGCCATTTGCAAAGCCAGGCGTTCTCTTGTAAAGGAGATTAGGGAGGCGCGTGCCTCGCTGCGCATTTTCCATATGACATCGTCCGGAATGGCTCTGATGTCCTCCGCTAAAAGTTCAGTGGTTCCGAGCCAGCGTGATTTGCCGCTGGCCTCTGTCCATAAAGCGTCGGCTTGCGGAGAGTCCCAGCTCGGCATGTGGACGCCATTGGTCACGAATCCCACCGGCACTTCATCTTCCGGCCATCTTTGGAAGAGGGGCTGGAATAGTTTTCTTGAGACCTGTCCGTGGAGCTGGCTGACAGCGTTGATCCTCCCGCTTCCCCGGACCGCCAAATAGGCCATGTTGAATGGCTCCTCCTTGTCATCGGGATTTTTTCTCCCTAGGGACAGCAGATCGTAGAGAGAGAGCTCCAGTTTATCGTGAGCGTAGGTTCTTAGATAGCGCTCGATTAACGACGATGAAAAAAGGTCAAAACCGGCCTTCACTGCTGTATGAGTTGTGAAAAGATTCCCTGCTCGCGTCGCTGCCAGCGCGGTTTTGAATGGCACGCCTCTAGCACGCATAAAAGAGCCGGCCCGCTCTAAGACGGCAAATGCTGCGTGCCCCTCGTTCAAATGGCAAACTTCGGGCTTTATCCCAAGAGCTTCCAGCAGGCGCCAGCCTCCGATCCCCAGAACCATCTCTTGCCGGAGGCGCACCTCAGGGCCTCCGCCATAGAGCTCGCCTGTGATTCCGCGAAGGGAGGGAACGTTAGCTGGGTCGTTGGTGTCTAGAAGGTATAATTTCAGCCTGCCGACACGAACTTCCCAGGCCCGGATCCAAGCGGTGTAGCCGGGAAGGGCAACTTTCAAGCGGAGCCATTCGCCATCTTTTCTCCGCAAAGGAGAAATCGGAAGCTGGCCGGGATCATTATAGGGATAAAGCTCCTGTTGAGCTCCTTCCTTATTGATCATTTGTCTGAAATATCCCGCTTGATAAAGAAGTCCGATGGCAACTACCGGAACGTTCAAATCGCTTGCCGCTTTGAGTTGATCGCCTGCAACATTGCCAAGGCCTCCTGAGTAAATCGGCAACCCCTCCGTCAGCATAAATTCCATGCTGAAGTAGGCTATGCATGTCAGCGGTGAACCGGGATACTGCTGCTTGAACCATCCCTTAGTGCGATTCTCTTCACGGTTGGTATTGGCGAGATCTTCAACAAGCGACCGGAATTCCGGATTGGCAAGATTTTCAGCGATTTTTTCTCTTGCTACCGTCTGAAGAACGACCCAGGGGTTTCCTGTCAACTTCCAGAGGTCAGGATCCAATTTTTCCCAAACCTTGTCAGCGCTGTGGCTCCATGTCCAGCGGAGGTTTAATGCTAATTCCTCAAGGATATCGTATCCTTCGATTCGGGGTTCGATTGTCATTTTACACCTCCGCACAATATTTGATCACAATAGCTCCGGATTCGCGGGTTTTCCTGCAAAAGGGCATATCTTCTCCAAAATCGGCCTCTTCTTATCTTTATTTTTAAAAGAAAACATAACGAATTAAAAGTAAAGAGATTTAGAGATTTTCTAGGTGCTCCCGGTGAGGTAAAATTAAAAAAAATTTATTGACTTCCGGCAAGCAACCTCATAACTTTAGGCAACCAAGATTAAACAAGGAAGATCCTGAAAATGTCACAGAAAACCTCACTCATGGGGCCCCGCCTCGAAGCCTATTCCGAGGAGAAGCCCCTTTCAGCACAGGAACTGCAAAAAATTGATGCTTACTGGAGGGCCGCGAATTACCTTTCCGTCGGACAGATTTATCTGATGGACAACCCTCTGTTGAAAGAACCCCTTAAGCTGGAGCATATTAAAAAGCGGCTGCTAGGGCATTGGGGGACAACTCCCGGACAGAATTTTATCTACACCCATTTGAACCGTCTTATCAAGAACCATGACCTCAACATGATCTTTATGTCGGGACCAGGACATGGGGGCCCTGCTGTCGTCGCTCAGACTTATCTTGAAGGGACCTATAGCGAAATCTATCCAAACGTCTCGTGCGATGAGGAGGGAATGAGAAAACTGTTTAAACAGTTTTCATTCCCCGGAGGAATCCCCAGCCATGCCGCTCCGGAAACTCCCGGTTCCATCCATGAGGGGGGGGGAACTTGGCTATTCTATCGCCCATGCCTATGGGGCCGTTTTTGACAATCCCGACTTGATCGCCTGCTGCGTCGTCGGAGACGGTGAAGCGGAAACGGGGGCTCTGGCAGCAAGCTGGCACTCCAATAAATTTCTTAATCCCGTCAATGACGGAGCTGTCCTTCCGATTTTGCATTTGAATGGGTATAAGATTGCCAATCCTGCCGTTCTGGCCAGAATTTCCAAAGAAGAACTGGCCAGCCTCTTTATCGGCTATGGCTACCACCCCTACCTCGTCTCGGGTTCCGATCCCGAAACCATGCACCAGATGATGGCTGCGACGCTCGACAACATCTTTGCCGAGATCAAAGAGATTCAGACCAATGCCAGAAGATCCCGAGATCCCACAAGGCCGCGATGGCCGATGATCATTCTGGCAACCCCTAAAGGGTGGACAGGGCCTGTGGAAATCGACGGCAAGCAGATAGAGGGCACATGGAGAGCGCATCAGGTTCCCTTTGCAGAGTTTCAAACGAACCCTCAGCATATCAAGGCCCTGGAAAAGTGGATGAAAAAATATGAATCGGAAAAGCTCTTCGACCCTACCGGAAGACTCAGGGATGAGCTCGCTGAGCTGGCTCCAAAGGGAAATCGCAGGATGGGGGCGAATCCCCATGCCAACGGCGGGATGCTGCTGCGGGATCTGCGCATGCCCGATTTCAGGGATTATGCCGTAGAGGTTCCTTCACCAGCCACAACAAAGGCGGAGGCTACGCGGGTGCTGGGGAAATTTCTTCGAGACATCATGAAACTGAACCTCGAGAGCAGGAATTTCCGCGTGATGGGACCCGATGAGACCGCTTCGAACCGCCTCACCGCACTCTTTGATGTCACCGGCCGGACATTTAACGGTGAAATATACAATCAGGATTCCGATGCAACCCTTTCTCCTGATGGCAGGATTATGGAAATATTGAGCGAACATTTATGCCAGGGATGGCTTGAAGGATATCTATTGACAGGAAGGCATGGTTTTTTCTCCTGCTACGAAGCATTTATCCATATCATCGATTCCATGTTCAACCAGCACGCCAAGTGGCTGAAGGTGACACGGGGCATTCCCTGGCGCCGTCCGATTGCATCGTTGAACTATCTGCTGACTTCTCATGTGTGGAGGCAGGACCATAACGGATTTTCTCATCAGGATCCCGGCTTTATCGACCATGTTGTGAATAAAAAAGCGGAAGTGATACGGGTCTATCTCCCACCCGATGCCAACACCTTGCTTTCTGTCGTCGACCACTGTTTGAGAAGCCGCAATTATGTTAACGTGATTGTCTCGGGAAAACAGCCGGATTTGCAATATCTCGGCATCGAAGAGGCCATCAAGCATACCACAAAAGGGGTCAGTGTCTGGCGTTGGGCAAGCAATGATATGGAAACGGGGCCCGACGTCGTGATGGCTTGTGCCGGGGATATTCCAACGGTGGAAACCCTGGCTGCCGTCGACTTTTTGAGGCAGCATGTTCCTGACTTGAAAATCCGTGTCATCAATGTGGTTGACCTGATGGTGCTCCAGCCCCAGAAGGAGCATTCTCACGGTCTTTCAGATAGGGAGTTCGACGAGCTTTTTACCACCGACAAGCCGATCATTTTCGCTTTCCATGGCTACCCGTGGCTCATCCACCGCCTCACTTACAGAAGGACGAACCACAAAAACCTGCACGTCAGAGGTTATAAGGAAGAAGGAACTACAACAACCTCCTTTGATATGGTCGTCCGCAACGATCTCGACCGCTTTCATCTGGCGATCGATGTGGCCGAAAGGGTTCCCGGCCTGGAAAAAATCAGGGCTTACATCCGTGACCTGGCCGAGCAGAAGCTGTTTGCTCACAAAAATTACATAAGCCGCCATGGAGAGGATATGCCGGAGATCCGCGATTGGGTATGGCCCTATTAACTCACCCCATGGGCGAATTGTTAATGCGTTATGAGACCTTCAAACTGTAAAGGCTCGTTGCCTAATTCCATATTCAGTTTGACACACACCGTATGAGCTAGCAATTTTCTCCAAAATCGAGAAGCCTGA
>JBAUVX010000203.1:0-16106 GCA_049583465.1 Waddliaceae bacterium
TGCTCTAACCCCTCAGAAACAGTCCAGACTGAAACAGCTTGAAGAATTAGGTTGCTCGGTTTTTTACTTACAAGCCGATGTGTCCGATCTAGAAGCCATTAAGATAGGATTGAAGAAGGAAAAGGAGCATGTTGGCCCCATCTCGGGTGTGATTCACGCAGCGGGGATCAAAGAATCTAAAACCATCGTTGAAAAAGATTTCAAGGAGTTTCAAGAGGTGATAGATCCAAAGGTCAAAGGGACACTCGTTTTAGATGAAGTGCTACTCGACGAGCCTCTTGAGTTCATCTGCTACTTTTCTTCAAGTGCAGCAATTTTAGGAGATTTTGGTGCCTGCGACTATGCAGTAGGAAATCGCTTTGAAATGGCTTATGCACACTATCGCTCTGCACTTAAAGTGCAAGGGGAACGTTCCGGCAAAGCCATTGTGATCAACTGGCCTTTCTGGAAAGAAGGGGGAATGCAAGTGGGAACAAGTGAGCAGGCCGACTTTTACTTAAGATCTAGTGGCCAACAATACTTAACAACGGCTGAGGGATTTAAGATTTTCGAAAAAATTCTGTGCCAACAGCAAACACAGCATTTAGTTCTAATTGGAGAACCTAGTCGAGTGCATCGTTTCCTAAGGTTAACGGATCACCCTTTACGGACGGATAACCCTGCCCCGGTTTCGCCCTCTTTTACTAAGGGGAAAAAACGTCCGGAGATGCGGGGGTTGAGTGTGGCGGAGTGTCTTGAATGGGATATAAAGGATCATGTAAGTCGACTGCTTGAGATCCCTCATGAGAGCGTGGACGCAACGCACAATTTAGCCGATTATGGTTTTGAGTCCATCAGTTTAGCCGAATTTGCGCGGATTTTAAGTGATCATTATGGCTTTGAAGTGACACCTGCCTTATTTTTTGGTCATTCGACAATAGAGAAGCTAAAAAGCTATTTCTTAAAGGAGCATGCAACAAGCATCGCAGAGTTTTACCAAGCAACCCAGGAAAAATCTGCAGTGCACTTGCCCTCTTCTGTCATTGATCAACCGAAGCGAGCACATATACAGCCCGTTCACTCTGTCAACAATCGATTGAATCCAAGTCTTGAAGCAATTGCAATAATTGGAATGAGTGGCCGATTTCCACAAGCCCGTTCGATAAAAGAGATGTGGGAGATTTTGTCAGCCGGCAAGGATGCTGTTGAAGAGATTCCGGAAGATCGATTTGATTGGAGGCAATATGACAGAGAGCTGCATTACAAATGGAGCGGTCTCATTCCAGGAATTGACGAATTTGATCCCCTATTTTTTGAGATTTCTCCACGAGATGCAGAAAACATGGATCCCCGTCAACGCCATCTGCTTCAGGAGTCTTGGAAAGCTTTGGAAGATGCCGGTTATGGAGCCAGTCAGATTAGACAACACACTATAGGCATGTTTGTTGGTGTCGAAGAAGGAGGGTATGGTTGTCCGAAAGAAGGCAATATTACTGCTAACCACAACGGGATTTTAGCGGCTCGTATTGCCTACTTCCTCGATCTTCACGGCCCTGCAATGGCGATCAACACAGCCTGTTCATCAGGTCTTGTCGCTGTCCATCAGGCGATTTTGAGTTTGCGCATCGGTGAGTGTAGTACAGCGATTGCTGCGGGGGTGAATTTAATGTTCAGCCCGGCACCCTATGTGGCAATGCGTCAGGCCGGCATGCTTTCAACCGATGGAAAATGTTTTGCCTTTGATCAAAGAGCCAATGGCATGGTTCCTGGAGAAGCCGTGGCGGTTGTCATTTTAAAGAAGTTATCAGACGCAGAATCGGATAAAGATCCTATTCACGCAATTATCCGAGGAAGTGGCGTCAATTACGATGGGAAAACAAATGGGATCACCGCACCGAGCGGTGTTTCCCAAACAGCCTTGTTAAAAAGCGTCTATCATACACATCACATCGATCCCGAAGAAATCGACTATATTGTGACGCATGGGACAGGAACAAAGCTGGGGGATCCTGTTGAAATTAATGCTTTAAATGACGCGTTTAAAGAGCAAACCCAAAAACAAAATTATTGTGCCCTTACTTCAACAAAGAGTCAGTTTGGACACACATTTGCAGCCTCCGGCTTGGTCAGTCTGATTAGCCTTGTTGAAGCGATCAAACACGAGAGCATTCCCGGCAGTTTGCATTGCGAAAAAGAGAATGACTACATCCGGTGGAAGCAGAGTCCTTTTTATGTGAATAAATCCACCAAAGCTTGGCCAAAGCATGAAACAAACAAGCGAATAGGGGGTGTTAGCGCCTTCGGGATGAGCGGCACAAATGCTCATATGATTGTGGAGAGTTATTCTTGCCATGAAAAGAAGAGAAGAAAAACTTTTCCCTATTACTTGCTGCCTCTTTCTGCCAAAACACCCGAAGCACTAACAGAAAAAATCCACGACATGCTGAAGGCCCTGCAAAGCATCAAAGGGGAAAATGAAAGGCTGACGGCGACGAGTTACACGCTGCAAGTCGGACGTCATCATTTTTCTCATCGTTGTGCGATTGTCATTGAAGATCTAGAGGACGCAGTTTACGTCTACAATAAAGTCAAAGGGGGGGAGCGGCCATCTAACGTTTTTCAGGGAACGGTAAGACTAGAGGTTAATGGTCAAAAAATCATCGAGCAATCCATTACAGACCTTCTGATTAAAAGTCGGTCATTAGAAAAAGATCCCACAACATATCGGGAAATTTTATGTGCATTAGCCGATTTTTATTGTCAGGGCTATGACATCTCCTGGGATTTACTGTATGGAGAAGAAAAACCACGCCGCATCCCGGCGCCGACCTATCCCTTTGCCAGAGAACATTATTGGATCAAGGCTCAGGATACTAAAGTCAATGGTCTTGTTCAATCAAGTAGCAGAGGTCACTTCAACCCTTTGCTCCAAGAAAACACTTCAACCCTTTCTCAGCAGTGTTATCGTTCTACCTTTACAGGAGAGGAATTTTTCTTAAACGACCACAGAGTCAAAGGGGAAAAAATCCTGCCCGGTGCGGCTTACCTTGAAATGGCCTATGAAGGGGTAAAACGAAGCTGTGAAATGGCTGATGGTCAAAGGCAAACTGTGCGGCTTAACAATATGGTCTGGGCTCAGCCTATTGTTGTTGGCGATTCTCCTATTGATGTGAAGATGAGATTATTCCTAGAAAAAAATGGAGAGATTAATTACGAGATTTTCACGGGAAGGTCGAATGAGTCTGAAGAGATGATTGTGCACAGTCAAGGAGTGGCAGTACGCAAGACTATTGGTGAAATGCCTTCCTTAAATCTGGCTGATCTAAAGAAAAAGCTTAATCAACATCGCCTTGATCCTGAGGAATGTTATGCGGTCTTTAAAAAGATGGGCATTGACTATGGCCCTTCCCACAAAGCTCTGAAAGAGATATACACAGGAGATCGTGAAACGTTAGCCAAATTAATCCTACCTGCTTCAATTAAAGAAACTGCAGGGCAATTTACCCTGCATCCCAGTCTCGTCGATGCCGCTTTTCAAGCTTCAGTTGGCTTGGGGATATCCAGTCGTCATCATTTGCAACCATCAGTGCCGTTTGCACTGAAAAGTCTTGAAGTGCTTGACAGATGTCAAGAGACGATGTGGGCTTGGGTCCGTTTGGCTGAGGATAGCGCAACAGAGGAGAAGATCCAACAATTAACCATTGACTTGTGTGACGATAGAGGAAATATTTGTGTGCAAATGGAGGGATTTTCTTTGCGCGTTTTAACAGGAGAACTTCATGAAAGAAAAAGAACAACAGTCTCTAAAGAGGGTATAGAAACGCCAAGGGATCTAGTGACAAAGAGTCCGAGGACGAATGCTGTCTCTGAAACAGATCGGCAAATAGGGCAGACGGTTCCATCGACAATTGACGTGACAGATCAAATGGTTAAAGATCATGTACGAACGATCCTAAAAGAGAGCATTGCAGCATTTTTAAAAATTGAAGAAAGGTCTATTCAGAATGACCGAAGTTTTTCAGAATATGGTGTGGATTCCATTGTTGCCGTTGAATTAATTAATCAAATCAACAAACGTTGTGAGATTGTCCTTCAAACAACTGTTCTATTTGATTATAACAACTTAGATCAATTAACAAAGCATATTGTTGAAGAGTATCAGTCTGAGTTAATTTCTTCCTTGCGGAAAGGTAGATTTCCTGTCAACGATCAGCAACAAGAAAAGGAAGAGAGATCCGATGCAAAAGGGATGAGTTTCTGTCATGATCCGATGATTTCCACAAGCCAGACGACTTATCATCGACTGGAAATTGAAGGTCCAGGGAAAATAGAGGACCTTAAAGTTGTCGAAGCGAAGGTTCCGGAACTAAAGGCAAATGAGGTTCGCGTATCTGTGCGCTCATTTTCTCTAAACTTAGGAGATCTCCTTTGTGTTAAAGGTTTGTATCCCACGATGCCACCTTATCCATTTACCCCAGGATTTGAGGCCGCTGGAATCATTGTAGCCGTTGGCAGCGCTGTTAACTCGGTGCGTTGCGGCGACGCTGTTATTGCCATGATGGGCGAGAGCTTGGGGGCACACTCCACGATGATCACTTGTTTGGAAGAACAAGTGTTTTTAAAACCTTCCGCTCTTTCCCTTGAAGAAGCGAGTGCTCTGTCTGTTGTTTCCCTCACGATGATCGATGTGTTTCACAAAGCAAATATGAAGCCTGAGGAAAAAGTTTTGATTCAAACAGCGACAGGAGGAACGGGACTGATCGCTGTTCAATTAGCAAAGCACTACGGTGTGGAAATTTATGCGACAGCAGGCTCGGCCCGTAAATTGGATTATTTAAAAAAATTAGGAGTTCACCACCGCATCAATTATCGTGAAACCGATTTTGAAGAAGAAATCAAACGACTAACGAAAGGGAGGGGAGTCGACGTCGTGATCAATACTTTGCCCGGGGATGCGATGCAAAAGGGGATGAATTGCCTCTCCTCAGGAGGTCGCTATATTGAACTTGCGATGACGGCGTTAAAGTCAGCAAAAACAATGGATTTATCTGTTTTAGGCAGCAATCAAAGTTTTTATAGTGTTGATTTGAGGAAAATGGGTTTGGAACATCCAGAAAAAATTCAACAATATTTTCAAGAAATGATGACAATGGTTCAGCAAGGGGTAATTTATCCCACGATCTGCAAAGTCTTTCCTTTCGATCAAATGAAAGACGCCTACCGACACATGGAAAACCGTGATAATATTGGGAAAGTTGTTGTGAGTATTCCCGTAAACTCCCAGCTTCCAGAAGCGAAAAGAAAAGCACAATTGACTCCCCTAGGAAGGGCAAGGCAAAGTGTTTCTCTTTTACAGGGCCCGATCGCCGTTATTGGCATGAGTGGACGATTCGCTCAATCAGAGACCATAAAAGATTTTTGGGACTGCCTAAGCAAAGGGACGGATATGGTCCAAGAAGCGACCAGGTGGGATCTGTCTCAATATTATTCTGATCCCTCTCAAGATGAGAAAAAATACTGCAGTCGAGGTAGTTTTTTAAACCACATTGATCAGTTTGATTCCTTGTTTTTCAAGATTTCTCCCGTGGAGGCAACTTACATGGATCCTCAGCAACGCCTTTTCTTGGAAGAATCTTGGAAGGCTCTTGAAGATGCAGGATACGCAGGAGAAAGTATTCAGGGTAAAAGATGCGGGATTTATGTGGGTAGTTCCGGGAGCGATTATCCACAGCTGTTTAGTCATCAGCCACCAGCGCAAGCATTTTGGAGCAATGCAGGGTCAATTATTCCTGCACGAATTGCTTATTACTTAAACCTTCAAGGCCCAGCAGTGACAATTGATACAGCATGTTCGAGTTCTTTAGTTGCCGTTCATATGGCTTGCCAAAGTTTGTGGACCAAAGAGACGGAAATGGCCTTAGCGGGTGGAGTATTTATTCAGACGACTCCCGCATTTTATTTGGCGGCAAATGAAGCAGGGATGCTTTCTCCAACAGGAAGCTGCCATGTTTTTGATGAGCAAGCAGATGGTTTTGTTCCGGGTGAGGGTGTTGGCGTTGTCGTCTTGAAACGCCTTGAGGATGCTGTCTCTGACGGAGACCACATCTATGGGGTGATACGAGGAAGTGGCCTCAACCAGGATGGGACAACAAACGGCATCACAGCACCGAGCGCAGAGTCACAAGAGCGTTTGGAAAAGGAGGTATATGATCGGTTTCATATCAATCCTGAAAATATACAAATGATTGAGGCACACGGGACAGGGACCAAGCTAGGAGATCCCATAGAGTTTGCCGCCTTGAGCAGAGCATTCCGCAGCTATACAAATAAAAAAGGATATTGCACGATAGGATCTGTCAAGACAAATATCGGACATTTAGCAGCGGCAGCAGGTGTTGCCAGCATCGTCAAAGTCTTGTTGTCACTGAAATACAAAAAGATTCCCCCTTCTCTCCAATTCAAAAAAGCAAATGCTGCTATTCGATTTGAAAACAGCCCTTTTTTCGTGAACACAGAACTTAGAAATTGGGAAATCAAAGAAAACACAAAACGACAAGCCGCAGTCAGTTCGTTTGGATTTAGCGGAACCAATGCTCATCTAGTGATTGAAGAAGGACCTCAAACGGAAAGAAGGCATCCGGAAAATCCAGGGTATTTGATTGTTTTTTCAGCACGAAGTTCAGAACAATTAAAAGTGCATGTCAACAACATGTTAAACCATTGCAAAGAAGAAAAAGGACTCGATCTTGGCAACATGAGTTACACCTTATTGCATGGGAGAAAACATTGGAATCATCGCTTAGCTTGTGTCGTTCGAAGTCTAAGAGAACTGATCGAGTATTTAGAAAAGTGGCTAGAAAAAGGAGAGGTGTTGCAAGTGTATACTTCATCACTTGCAGAAGGGGACATTCGGGAGCAAGCATCATTAAAAAGTTATGGAAACCAATGTCTTGAAGAGTGTCGAAAGATGGACAATGCAGTTCGATACTTGGAACATTTATCCACAATAGCAGAGTTATACACTCAAGGCTACAAGTTGACATTTCAGAAGTTGTTCGTTGACGGGTATTCCAAACTTTCTCTTCCTACCTACCCATTTAAAAGGGAAAGATATTGGGTAGAGACTCAAGTGCCAACAAGGCAAGAGACACTTGGCGGTGCAAAGTCAGATCTCAATCGTCACTCACCTGCTCGGCTGAAGGAAAACAGATCAGATAAAGTCTTCCAACAAGGAACAATGGGCCTGATCACGATGAGTCCTGTGTGGGATGTTGTTCCTGTCGTGAAAATGAAGTCTTTGTCGGAAAAACCGATGCAAATGATCATTATCGGTGGAATTCAGCGGCAAATCAAAGCCATCAAAACACTTTATCCTCAAGCTAAACCTATAAATATTGGAATCCATTCTCATGTTGATGACGTCATTGAGCAGCTCGGCAAACAAAATGTAAGTCATCTTGTCTGGATTGCTCCCCATTCTGATTTACACTCTTTAGGAAGCGAAGAAATCATTCGCGCACAACATTCTGGAGTATTGCAAGTGTTTCATCTGATCAAAGCATTGCTTGCTTTAGGTTATGGCACAAAAAAACTGGCCTGGACCGTCGTTACCACGGCAACACAAGGTGTCTACAGAGACGAGCAAGTGAATCCCACACATGCCAGTGTACATGGATTAATCGGCTCTTTAGCTAAAGAGTATCCTCATTGGAAAATACGCCTGCTGGATATGCAAGCCCATATGGATTGGCCTGTCGAAGAGATGTTTCGTTTACCCTATGATGCACAAGGAAACGCATTGGCCTATCGGAACAAGGAATGGTTCGGCCGGGTGTTGCTTCCTGTCAATGAATTGCCGGTACAAAAAGAGCATGGCAAAAGAGGGGGTGTGTATGTGGTGATTGGAGGCGCTGGAGGGATTGGAGAGGCTTGGAGCAAGTGGATGCTGAAAAAATACCGGGCTAAAATCGTTTGGATTGGTCGGCGAGAAAAAGATGCCGCCATTCAAAAGAAGCTTGACTTGCTGTCAACAATGGGACCTGCTCCGACCTATATTCAGGCTGATGCGACCAACTTATCCTCTTTGCAGTCAGCCTATGTACAAATCAAGCAACAACATGGCCATGTCCACGGAGTGATCCATTCGGCTATCGTTTTATTGGATTCGACTTTAGCCCATATGAATGAAGAGCGGTTTAAGAGGGGATTACAAGCAAAACTGGATGTCAGTGTCTGTTTAGCCAAAGTATTTGAAAAAGAAGCATTGGATTTTGTCCTGTTTTTTTCTTCAATGAGTGCTTTCACAAAAGCACCGGGACAAAGCAACTACGCTGCTGGATGTACGTTTAAAGATGCCTTTGGACACCAACTAGCTAAGGATTGGCCATGTGCGGTGAAAGTGATGAATTGGGGCTATTGGGGGAGTGTGGGCATCGTGGCAGATCAGTCCTATCAAGACCAGATGAGGAAGATGGGTATTGGATCAATTGAGCCTAAAGAAGGCATGGAAATGTTAGACAAGCTACTCAATGGTCCTCTACACCAGCTGGCCCTCATTAAACAATTAAAAAAAGATGTGATGGAAGAAACGCAATGAATTTTAATGAATGGGTAAGTCACTACCCTCAAACAATACCATGGATATCCCTGAAAACCCTTGAGCGCTTACTTAATAACCGCGATGAGCAATGGGAACAACAAATACCCGCCGGGCATGGCCAAGATTTAGAAAGAGATAAGCTTCTATACCAATTGCTCTTAGCGATTGTACAGCCCTTTTTGCAGTCTCCTGATTCCGTACTTAGTGGTTATGATCGTTGGATACAAGAAAGCTTTGCTCTTTTGTTGGGCAAAGGTTATCTGCAGAAACAGGGCGATAAGCATTATGTACCTGTCGATTTAACTGTTGATCCTAAAGATCTGTGGAAGCAGTGGGATCAAGAAAAAATTCTTTGGAGCCAGGATGCCGACAAAAACGCCCAAGGGGTTTTGTTGGAAGAGTGTCTTCGAGCTTTGCCTGAGATACTAAAGGGTGAGCGAAAAGCGACAGATGTCATCTTTCCCCATTCCTCAATGAAGCTTGTTGAAGGGATTTACACGGGCAATCCTATCTCAGATCTTTTCAATGACATTCTTGCCAACGTTGTGGTGAATTATATTCGAGAGCGTTTAGCTAAGGACTCATCTTCTGCAATAAAAATCCTAGAGATAGGTGCCGGCACCGGAGGAACAACCGGAAGATTGTTGCCTAAACTCAGCCAGTTTCAGCACAATATTGAGGAATATTGCTATACAGACCTTTCCAAAGCGTTCTTAATGCATGCGCAAGATCATTATCTTGCCAAAGCTCCTTACTTAACAACCTCTATTTTTAATGTTGAGAAGCCGATAGCACAGCAACAGATTAAAGCAAATGATTATGACATAGTGATTGCAGCAAATGTTCTCCATGCCACAACAAGCATCCGTGAAACTCTCCGTAATACAAAGGCAGTCATGCTAAACGGTGGGATCCTGATTGTGAACGAGATAAGTGATCAATCTTTATTTACCCATTTGACTTTTGGCTTACTCGAAGGATGGTGGTTGTATGAAGATGCAGGTTTACGTATCCCGGGAAGTCCGGCCTTATACCCTGAGACTTGGCAGAGAATATTAGCAGAAGAAGGATTTGTCTCGACATTTTTTCCGGCAAAAAAATGGCACCAGTTAGGGCAGCAGATTATTATCACTCAAAGCGACGGAAGTGTGAGGCAAAAACAAACAGTATCAGTCGATGTTGCTCATGAGAAAAAAAACCCTTCAACAGCCATTGAAGAGCCACTTTTAAAAAAGGCTGTTCTCTCTTTAAACCGAGAGCATGTGTTGGATAAAATTCAACAACTGATCATGCGAACTGTTTCCAAGTTTATGAAATTAAAGATAGAAGATCTAGATGTTAACGCTAAATTAAGTGACTATGGGTTTGATTCCATTACTTTGTCAGGTTTTGTTGACAAATTGAATGAAAAATTTGATCTGGAACTCACACCGACGATCCTTTTTGAGCATCCAAGCATAAGTAGTCTCGCAAACTATTTGCATGAGACATATCCCGCTCTGTTCACTGAGCCGGTAGCTGTTCAGAGGACAGTTCCAAATGAAACGATAGGCAACTCTGTTGAAAAACTTAAAGGGGATTCTCGATGTGCACGCCCAGCAATGGTGTCTGCATCCGATTCAGGTACTCCTGTATCTATTGCCATTGTGGGGATGAGTGGATGCTTCCCTGAGGCTGGTGACATTCATCAGTTGTGGGAAAATCTTAAGGAAGGAAGGCATTGCATACAAGAAATCCCCACTGAGCGCTGGGATTGGAGAGCATGGGATGGCGATCCTCATCAAGAGGTCAACAAAACCAATATTAAATGGGGAGGGTTTATCAAGGATATCGATGCATTTGATCCCCTATTTTTTGGGATATCACCTCGTGAGGCAGAACTGATGGATCCTAACCAGAGACTGCTGATGACCTACATTTGGTTGGTTTTGGAGGATGCCGGTTATTCTGCATTAAGTCTTTCAGGCAGTCATACGGGGATTTTTGTTGGTACCGGCGGCAGCGGCTACAGTAGCCTTATCGCGAATGCCAACTTGCCTATTGAAGGTTACAGTGCTACAGGCATTGTCCCCTCAATCGGTCCCAATAGGATGAGTTATTTTCTAAATATCCATGGCCCAAGCGAGCCCATTGAAACAGCTTGTTCCTCCTCTTTAGTAGCGATCCATAGAGCCGTTATTGCGATGGAAGCAGGCGATTGCGACCAAGCGATTGTCGGTGGAATCAATACGATGATCACTCCGGAGGGTCATATCGGTTTTAATAAGGCAGGCATGCTTTGCCAGGACGGCCGTTGCAAAACATTTGCTAAAGGAGCTGACGGCTATGTTCGAGGTGAAGGAGTGGGTATGCTCTTTTTAAAGCACCTTGAGATTGCTAAACGAGACGGCGATCATATTTACGGATTGATTCGAGGCAGCGCAGAAAATCATGGAGGACGAGCGAATTCTTTAACAGCACCTAATCCTAAAGCCCAATTGGATTTATTAATCCGCGCTTATCGTAAAGCAGGAATTCATCCTGGGACAGTCAGTTATATCGAAGCCCATGGAACAGGCACAGAATTAGGAGATCCCATTGAAATCAACAGTTTGAAGGCTGCATTTCAGACATTGAATCAAGAGATGGGAAATCCACAAGTCCAAAAGACACACTGCGGATTAGGATCAGTAAAGACAAATATTGGTCATTTAGAATTAGCAGCTGGTATTGCGGGTATAATTAAGGTACTTTTACAGTTTCAGCATAAAAGATTAGCAAAAAGTCTTCATTGTGATGAAATCAATCCTTATATCGATTTAAAGGAGAGTCCGTTCTATGTCGTTCAAGAAGCACAAGAGTGGTCTGCTTTAAAAGATTTGAACGGAAAACCCCTTCCTCGCCGAGCTGGAGTCAGTTCGTTTGGATTTGGAGGAGTCAATGCCCATGTTGTCCTTGAGGAATACATTCCAGAGGATGGGCAGCGATCCCTAGAAGACTTTTCCTCTCTTCCATCAAGCGCCGTCATTGTCCCACTTTCAGCGAAAAACAGGGAGCGTTTGCAAGACTATGCAAAGAGCCTTGTGACATGGATACAAAGCGACAAAAATTGTCAAATCAATCTTATCGATCTTGCTTATACACTCCAAGTAGGCCGTGAGGCAATGGAAGTCCGCTTAGGGATGATTATCCGTTCAATGGAAGAACTAGAAGACAAGTTGCAGGCATTCATCAATGGGGCCGAAGAGATAGAAGATCTCTATATCGGACAAGTCAAGCGAAATAAAGAGGCGTTGGCAGTCTTTACTGCTGATGAAGATTTACAAAACGCCATGCAAGCCTGGGCAAGTAAAGGGAAGTACAACAAACTTCTTGATCTTTGGGTCAAAGGTCTTCTTTTTGATTGGAATCAATTGTATGGTGCAAACAAGCCAAATCGCATCAGCGCTCCAACCTATCCTTTTGCAAAAGAGCGCTATTGGGTGAAGACTCAGGATTTACCATCCCATTTATCGACCAATACCCCTTCCTCGCTTAACGGAGAGAAGACCACGAAGGTGATGTGTTTTGAAGAGGTTTGGCAGAACCAAGAGCTCTATCCTCTTTTCCAAACGGCTAGGACTGAGGAAAACGCTTATACGATCCTTTGTTTTCTTTCAAATTTAGAAAAGCAACAGACTCTTGTTGAGACAATAAAAGCCATTGATCCACACATTCAGGTGATCTTTATTACTGAAAAATTAGATGATCAGGGACAGAACTACCGTGTTGTGCGAGGAGAACAAAAAAGCTATCAAAGAGCTTTACAAAGTATTCGGCAAGATCATATCGACATTGATGGGGTTTTTTATCTCTGGCCCCTGGAAGATCCCTATTGGATGCAGGATCTCTCTTCCATCACAAGTTTTCTGCAAGGATTATTGATCACTCAGCTGAAACCTCGGCGGATTTTATTGGCAGCAGAGTTTAATGATGGTTTAGAGCGTTGTTACTTAGAATCATGGATAGGCTTTGAACGTTCTTTAGAGCTGGTGATGCCCAACACTCAGCTTGGAGTGATTTTTCAAGAAAATACCCAAGAAACGTCGAGGTGTAACATACGCGATTGGACCCACAAGATTTGGAAAGAGTTCACTCAAAAACAAACACAAAGTGTTTGTTATCAACAAAACAAAAGGCATGTCTTGCAGATCTATCCAAGAGAACCTCAATTAGATGAGCAATATCTAAATAATCTATTGCAAGGAACGATTTTAATTACCGGGGGCTTTGGAGGACTGGGTTTTCTTTTTGCCGACTATTTCGCTAAAAAAAGACAAACAAAGAAGATCATTTTAACCGGCCGCTCTGCTTTAACCTCTCAAAAACAGTCCAAAATTAAACAACTAGAAAAATTCGGTTGCTCAGTCTACTACTTACAAGCTGATGTTTGCGATCACGAGGCCATGCATAAAGGATTGAAGCAGATCAGAAAACATGTCGGTTCCATCTCGGGTGTGATTCACTCAGCGGGGATCAAAGGGTCTAAAACCATTGTTGAAAAAGATTTCAAAGAATTTCAAAAAGTTTTGGATCCGAAAGTCAAAGGAACGCTTATTTTAGATGAAGTGCTAATCGAAGAACCTCTTCATTTCATCTGCTATTTTTCTTCGAGCTCAGCAATTTTAGGTGATTTTGGCGCCTGCGACTATGCAGTAGGCAATCGTTTTGAAATGGCTTATGCGCAACATCGCAATGCACTTAAAGCCCAAGGAAAACGTTCCGGCAAAACAATGGTCATTAACTGGCCTTTCTGGAAAGAAGGAGGGATGCAATTTAGAGAAAGCGAACAAGCCGACTTTTACTTAAAATCCAGCGGCCAACAACATTTAACAACGAGTGAAGGGATTGAGGTTTTTGAAAAAATTCTTTGCCAACAGCAAACACAGCATTTAGTCCTTGTTGGACAACCCGGCCGAGTGCACCGTTTCCTAGGGTTAAGGGATGACACCTTGCGACCGGAGAACCTCAAAGTTTCGGCACCACTATTGTCTAATAAGGAGGAAAGACGTTTCGAGATGCGGGGATTGAGTGTGGAGCAATGCCTTGAGTGGGATTTAACGGATCATGCCAGCCGGTTGCTCAAGATTCCTCGTGAGAGTGTGGACACAACGGACAATTTAGCAGATTATGGGTTTGATTCCATCAGCTTAGCCGAATTTGCTTCGATTTTAAGTGATTATTATGGCTTTGAGGTGACACCTGCTCTATTTTTTGGCTATTCGACATTAGAAAAGCTAAAAAGCTATTTTTTAAAGGAGCATGCCAAACACATCACAGAGTTTTATCAAGAAACTCAGGAAAAACCGACAGTAAGTTTACCCTCCTCTGAAATTGATCAACCAAAGCGAGCCCATATACAGCCTGTTTATTTTGTCAACAATCGATTGAATTCAAGTCTTGAACCAATTGCGATCATTGGTATGAGTGGTCGATTTCCACAAGCCCGTTCGATAGGAGAGATGTGGGAGATTTTGTCAGCCGGCAAGGATGCGGTTGAAGAGATTCCGGAAGATCGATTTGACTGGAGGCAATATGACAGAGGCCAGCATTACAAATGGAGTGGTCTCATTCCCGGGATTGACGAATTTGATCCCCTATTTTTTGAGATTTCTCCGCGAGATGCAGAAAAGATGGATCCCCGTCAACGTCATCTGCTTCAGGAGTCCTGGAAAGCTTTGGAAGATGCAGGCTATGGAGCCTGTCAGATTAAACAACATAACATAGGCATGTTTGTTGGAGTCGAAGAGGGTGGGTATGGTTTTTCGAAAGAAGGCAGTATCACTGCTAACCACAACGGGATTTTAGCGGCTCGTATTGCTTATTTTCTCGATCTTCATGGCCCAACAATGGCGATCAACACAGCCTGTTCATCAGGTCTTGTTGCAGCTCATCAGGCCATTTTGAGTTTGCGCAGTGGTGAGTGTAGTACAGCGATTGCTGCGGGAGTGAATTTAATGCTCAGTCCGGCACCCTATGTGGCGATGAGTCAGGCCGGCATGCTTTCGTCTGATGGAAAATGTTTTGCCTTTGATCAAAGAGCCAACGGCATGGTTCCCGGAGAAGCAGTAGCCGTTGTCATTTTAAAGAAGTTATCAGACGCGGAAACGGATAAAGATCCTATCCATGCAATTATCCGGGGAAGTGGAGTCAATTATGATGGGAAAACAAATGGGATCACCGCACCAAGTGGCGTTTCTCAAACAGCCTTGTTAAAAAGGGTTTATCATACGCATCACATCAATCCCGAAGAAATCGATTATATTGTGGCGCATGGGACAGGAACAAAGTTGGGAGATCCTGTTGAAGTTAACGCCTTAAATGATGCGTTTAAGGAGTATACTCAAAAACAAAACTATTGTGCACTTACTTCAACGAAGAGTCTTTTTGGACACACCTTTGCAGCTTCGGGTTTGGTCAGCTTGATTAGCCTTGTTGAAGCAATCAAACACGAAAGCATTCCCGGCAGTTTGCATTGCGAAAAAGAGAATGACTACATCCGGTGGAAACAGAGTCCTTTTTATGTTAATAAATCCACTAAAACTTGGTCTAAGCATGAGACAAACAAACGAATAGGGGCTGTTAGTGCCTTCGGGATGAGTGGCACAAACGCTCATATGGTTGTGGAGAACTACTTTTATCATGAAAAGGAGGAAAGTAAAACTTTTCCCTATTACTTGCTGTCTCTTTCTTCCAAAACACCGGAAGCACTGCAAGAAAAAATCCAAGACATGCTCAAGACTCTACAAAGAATTAAAGAAGATAAAGAGGGGCTGATGGCGATGTGTTATACATTGCAGATGGGACGTCATCATTTTTCTCATCGTTGTGCGATTGTCATTGAAGATCTAGAGGATGCAGTTTTTGCCTGTAATAAAATCAAAGCAGGGGAGAAGCTCCCTAATATTTTCCGAGGGAAGGTAAGGCGCGATTTTAGCGGTCAAAAAGTCATTGAACAATCCATCACAGATCTACTGATTAAAAGCAGGACAATACAAGAAGATCCGGCAACCTACCGGGACATGTTATGTGCATTAGCCGATTTTTATTGTCAAGGCTATGACATCGTCTGGGATTTACTGTATGGAGAGGCAAAACCACACCGCATTCCTGCACCGACTTATCCTTTTGCCCGAGAACATTATTGGATAAAGGCTCAGGCTTCTGCAGTCCAAGATCTTGTTGAATCAACAGAAGAGCCTGAAACAGTCGATACCTTAATGGTAAAACCCATTTGGCGAGAAAAGTCTCTCAATGAGGAGCAAAAGCTCCCTGAATATCGTGATTATCGGGTTTACTTGTGCGGGTTCAAGCACATCATTAGTCAAGAGTTGCAAAATCAAGCTCCACACTTATTCATCTCTGAGCTTAGTACAGAACGCAAGGATTTGGCAGAACAATTTTCCGCTGCCGCAGTTCAATTATTTGAGGACGTTCAAAGACTTTTACAAGACAAACCGCAAGGGCATATTTTGTTACAGGTTATTGTGCCCTCTCAGGGCCCTAAACA
>JBAUVX010000204.1:0-7062 GCA_049583465.1 Waddliaceae bacterium
AGATTTTTGATTCTAAGTGGGTTACAAAATCGAAGCTTGGTCTGTAGTCACCAATCGAGATTTTGTAATCCACTTAGAATTAAAAAGATGAAGAAATCGCCCGCGCAACATGCGGAATGTGGGATTAATCCCATCCTTGACAAAATTATTGATGATGAACAATGGTAACCGTGAACGGCTGCTCCCGCTCACTATATACCATATTCAAGAAAAAACAAGATCATGGAAGAAGAATGGGAAAAAGATCTATCGCCCGAACAGCGCCGCGTGTTGCGCAATAAGGGAACCGAACCTCCTTTTAGTGGAAAATACTGGGATTTTAAAGGGAAGGGCGCCTATCACTGTGCAGCTTGCGACCTTCCTTTATTTCACTCTGATGCGAAGTTCGACTCCGGAACAGGGTGGCCCAGTTTTTGGGAACCGATCAACGCCGGCAATGTTGATTCTGAAGAAGATCACCATTTACTTTACAAGAGGACAGAGGTGTTATGCCGCCGCTGCCGCTCGCATCTTGGCCATCTGTTTGAAGATGGCCCTCCTCCGACAGGTCTCCGTTATTGCATCAACTCTCTAGCACTCAACTTTCAACCGCATGGAAATTCCCAGAATCAAAGAGAATAGCATCATCATCGGATTGACAGGAGATGTGATGATGGGCCGCTTGGTGGATGAAGCGCTGTCAAAGAGAGACCCCTCCTATGTTTGGGGCGACACTCTGCATGTGTTGCGGCAAACGGATCTCAACTTGATCAACCTTGAAACGACACTGACGCTAAGTGAAGAAGAGGTGCCGAAAGTGTTTAATTTTAAAGCCAAGCCTGAAAGGGTCGAAGCGTTAACCTTGGCCTCTGTGGATGTTGCCAATCTTGCGAACAATCACATCCTGGACTATTCTTATGAGGGATTGATCGAAACATTGTCTGTTCTCGATCGGGCAGGAATCGATCATATCGGCGCGGGTTTAAACATTGAGGAGGCCAAAAAACCTCTCATCGTCGACATTCTCGGGGTGAAAGTGGGCATAGTAGGCTGTACCGATAATGAACCGACATGGAAGGCTCAAGAACAGGCTCCGGGGGTTCACTTCGTTGAAATTAATGAAAAAGGCAGGGAGGACATTGCCCGGCAGGCGCGCAAGCTTCGCGATCAAGTCGACTGTCTCATTCTCACGATTCATTGGGGTCCAAACATGAGGGAAAGGCCGCCGGAGCATTTCCGTTCTTTCGCTCGGGAACTCATTGAGGAGGGCGTAGACATTTTCCACGGCCACAGCGCCCACATCTTCCAAGGGGTTGAAGTCTATGGAGATGGGGTGATTTTTTATGACACGGGAGATTTTGTCGATGACTACTGGGTAGACCCCGTCTTAGCCAATGACCGCTCCTTTCTCTTTCTTGTGGAGGCGGCAAAGGAGGGCATTGTCGGGATACGGCTGATTCCGACTGTCATTGACAACTGCCAAGTGAGCTTTGCAAAAGGAAGAGAAAAGAAAGTGGCGATGAATCGGATGATCCAGTTGTCAAAAGAAATGAACACAGCGCTCATTGCCGACGAAGAGGGACTCGCATGGAAGAAGAAATAACAAAAGAAGATGAACGAAAAAGAGTCTTTTTTGCTTTTGAAGTCAATGCTCCATGGCCTGAACATCTGCCGGATGGGCGCACCCTCTCAGAGTCTGATCGGCATTTAACGCTGGCTTTTTTAGGCGACACGCATTTCCCAAGTTTGGAACACATCCTCTCTTCGTTTCCCACGCCGCCATTTAAAATCGGCCTTACCGGTCAATTCAACAGATGCGAGTTTCTTCCCCCAAAACGACCTAATGTTGTCTCTTGGCATATTGATTGGTTTGATCAGGATCATGACCTAGGTGTTTTTCAACAACAAGTGATCCAATGGCTGCAGCAGCATGACTTTTCCGTCAGCCAGCCAAAACACCGTTTCCTTCCCCACGTGACCTTGGCCCGTCGTCCTTTCCACATCAACCAATGGAGGCAAGCGTTTCATCCCTTGCCTGTCATGATCTCAAATATCCATCTTTACGAGAGTCTTGGCCATTTGACCTATCATCCCCGCTGGACCTATGAGTTAAAACCCCCCTTTGAGGAAATAGATCACACAGCAGATGTTGCTTTCCGGGTTCGAGGGGAAAATCTTCAACAGCTGTACAATCACGCCTTGACGGCCTTAACTTTTCTTTCCCCTTCCCTTCTCTCTTACTTGCCAAGGGAAAACCGGCCTGCCCATCTTGACGACATCATCATTGACTTGAATGCTCTCATCACCGAAGCTGACAGTAACGAAGGAGTCCCCTTGAAGGCGGTGAGTTTTCATGGTGAAATCATGGAAGAAGAGGATCGGACGATTTTTTGGGAGATGATTATCGATGTCTAATTTACAAAAACATGGAAATGCCACCTACATTCTGAAACAAGAAGAAGGAATGAGAGTTCCCGGTCTCGTCATTGCCACTGAAGAACTCCTCAATGAAATCGACATTGAAAGACCTCTTGAGCAAGTCAGAAATGTCGCTTTTCTACCGGGCATTGTGGGTTATAGCATCGCTATGCCCGACATCCATTGGGGATATGGCTTCCCAATTGGCGGAGTCGCAGCCATGGACGCTGAAGACGGGGTAATTAGCCCGGGAGGCGTTGGGTATGATATCAACTGCGGTGTTAGACTGGCCGTTGCACCGGAGCCTTTCAAATCACTATCGGAAAAAATCAAGTCCGAACTTCTTGCCTCTATTTTTAAACACATTCCTTCCGGTGTGGGCCGAGGGCATAAGCAAACGCGCGGGATCAGCGACAGGGATTATCGGGAACTCATCGAGCAAGGTGCCGGATGGTCGGTCGAGCAAGGATACGGCTTTGCCGGCGATCTCGATCATATCGAAAGCAATGGCGTGATCCATGGGGGAGACCTTGACGCTGTCTCTCATCACGCCCGGGATCGAGGGCGGAATCAATTAGGTTCGGTCGGCTCCGGCAATCACTTTGTTGAATTAGGGGAAGTTAAACAGATTTTTCTTCCCGAAATTGCTGAAGCTTGGGGTATTCATGAAGGGCAAACCTACATTCTGATTCACTCAGGATCGCGGGGTTTTGGCCATCAGGTCTGTCAGGACACGCTAAATACCTTCGTCAAGCAAGGGTATGCCGATAACCTTCCCGACAAGCAACTCGTTGCTGCCCCGATCAACAGCGAGCATGGAAAAACCTACTTTGCAGCGATGGCCGCGGCGGCAAACTTTGCCTTTAACAATCGCCAGAGGATTCTTCATCTCGTCCGCGAAAGTTTTAGAGAGGTTCTTGGCATTGCCCCTGAACAGATTCGTCTGATTTACGACGTGTGCCACAATATTGCAAAATTCGAAGAGTACGAACTGGAAGGAAAAACACACAAACTCTGCGTGCATCGCAAAGGGGCGACGAGGGCTTTTGGTCCGGGGGCTAAAGAGCTTGCCCCTATCTTTAAAAAAACGGGCCAGCCTGTTCTTGTTCCGGGGGACATGGGAAGAGCCAGCCACCTGATGGTCGGCCTTGGAAATGTGTTGACATGGTGTAGTTCCTGCCATGGAGCGGGAAGAGCAAGAAGTCGAGTGCAGTCGCGGAAATCGTGGAAGGGACGCGACCCTGTTTCCTACATGGAAAGCCAAGGGGTAACGGTAAAAGCTACTTCCTATCGTACGATCACAGAGGAAATGCCCGATGCGTATAAAGACGTCGATGCCGTCGTCGGAGCGGTTCAAGAAGCCGGTTTAGCGAATATGGTTGCGAAGCTTCGCCCTCATTTAGTCTTGAAGGGGTGACGCGTGCCGTGGATCCAACCAAAGCCCTTGGATCAGTATCCCTGGTATATCCGGTTTCTTTTCCGGCTGCAAAAGAGAAAATACGGCAAAATTCTCGAGTCTTCAAAGCTTTGGGCAAGATCGCCCCGCATGTTTTTAGGGTTATCGGCTTTTTATGGGGCTCTTGATAGAAAGTCCTCTCCCCTGCCTCCACAGCTGCGTGCTTGCGTTATGCTGCGTGTTTCTCAAATGAATCGCTGTTCGTTTTGCATTGCTCTCAATTCAGAGATATTCACAAAGCGTAAGGGATCGGAAGAAAAACTCGCTCAATTGGACAACTTTTACGACAACCCTCTTTTTTCTGAAAAAGAGAAGGTTGCTCTGATGTATGCCGAAGCGGTGACAGATAGGAATCAGCACATCTCGGATCTTCTGGCCTCCAAACTCAAGGTGCATTTCTCTGAAGATGAAATTGTCGAGCTGACCGCCCTCATTGCTTTTCAGAACTGCAGCAACTTATTCAATACGAGCTTAATGGTAGAATAATCCTCTTAGAGGGTGTCTATACCGAAACAACTTCAAAATTTGGATTGATACGATAGAGATGATTTCAGGTCCTCCTCGGTTGAGGGAGAGGACTTTTTCAGGGCCGACTACCTAACAGGTGCTTGCTTTGAGCATGTCCTTTAAGTCTTGAATGAGCTTATCTTTTTCTTGAGGAGAGGCATATGCCTTGATTTTTTTACCGAGGTAATCCATCCTTCTCATATTCTCAATCCCTAAGTATTCTGTCAAACCAACCTCGGCCAACGTCTTGTCTGCCTCAAGCAATTGTCTTCTCTCATGTTTTGCCTTTAGATCTGAGATCTTGGTGGCTGTTATTTTAGCTTTGAAAACCTCTATAATAGCCTCCCAACTGCCTCCTTTGTAACCGCCAAAACAGGCTGCAAGGGCATAGGAATAAGCTGCTTTAGCCTCTTCAACCGTATCGCCATTGAGTAACTCTTCTGCTCTATTAAAATTTGCATCGCAATATTTTCTGAGAAAAATTCCCGCTCGATTTTTTGCTAACCGACTAGTGCTTTCGGGAGCTTTTTCGGCGACGAATCTCAAATGGCGGACTCCTGAGTCCTCTTCATGTATATCGGGTCGTAAGTGCCAATTGACAAGGCCAAGAAGCAGTCGACAATTCCAAATTTCAGGAGAGTTTTCTTCTGAAGAAGCCGTATCAAAAACCTTTCCGATTATAGGGCTGATAGAAGATTTTTTCATATAATCCAAGACGTATTGCCGATCAAGCTCAGAGTCTTGCTTAAGAAATAACATTGTCATATGCTCTACACTCTCAGAGAAACGGGACGGATCGTGCCCATTTTGATCTCTTCTCCTAAATGGTACGAGTATTTGCTTCATTTCTTTACAAAAGAGTTGCGTAGGATTCTTCTCCGGTTTAAGGAAATCGTCCGTAAGCAGAGCATGTTGTTGCTGCACTCTGTGGAAAGTAAGCGATGCCGATCGAGAAGCCGTTTTATAATGATACTCCCGCGATTTGTCTAGGTATTGGTTAGCTTTGACGCGATCCTTGAAAAGCAGAGCATTCCCTTTGTTAAATGCTTGGAACATCGCAAAGCAGAGCTCTCCAAAAGCTTGTTGTCTTTCAAGCTTGAAAAGAGTATAGATAAATTCAAAAGCTCTCTGGCTATCTTTGAGCCCTCCGGCTAAGCAGATGCATCTCAGGGCGTAGCCATAGTTTCCACCTGATTTCTCATAGATGATGTCAGCTGCTTCCCGGAAAAATGCCGGCGCCAGGGCGTGAATAAAGGCATACTTGTAGTTGTTTTTTTCATCTCGTAATAGAGATAAGACCTCTTTCAGCAATTCAAGGTTTCCTCGATCTTTTTCGTCAAAAAACGTGAATAAACAAAGCCCTGTTGCTTCCTGAACAAGCCCGGGCTCTTTTCTCCCTTTACCAACCAAGATTAGTCGGATGATTTTAAGACGATTTTTTTGGTCTTTACACACATGATTTTCAATCTCATCCCACCATGAGGGCGTCGTCGTCCACGATATTTTTTCTATGCTCGGCAGGTGCATACCCATAAATGCTGCAATTTCCAAAATCTTTTGATCAACTGCAACCGTATTCTGCAAACACATTTGGTTAAGTTGTACGATTTTACTAATAAACTCTATAGCAATGGGATCGTAGCAAAATTGCTGGGCTGCTCTCAAACTTATTTCAAGATCGGAGGAATGAGAGAAAATCGTTTTTGCCAAATCCCCATTGCGGTGGGATCTTGTGGGCATTTTTTCGAGCAGCAAGATTAGGAAGGGAAAGTGCTCCTGTGCCTCTGGATTCGGCAATTCACTGGCGTAAACCAATTCTTCTCGAACGCGAACTTCTACTTCCAAGTCAAGATATTCTCGACAAGCTTTAGAAGTGACAAAAGTCAAAAGCTCCTCGAGAATATTTTGAAAGATTTTCGCAATATGGGGTTTCGATTGTGCTATCTCAATTCCCCTGCCGGCGCATTGCGCTAGCTTCACTATCATGGGCTCAAACTCGCATCGCTTGACGTACTCTCGATGATGTGTCAACGCATGATTCGCGATGACAACACCGGCTCTGCAATAGCGCTCCCAGTGCTGCACATCCTCTTCCTCAGCATCCTCATGCTTGATAATATGTTGAAAACGATGGTCCAAAAGCTCTGCAAGATAATTCAGGCAATGGGGAGATGCATCTGTTAAGTTGCCATCAAGGCTGTCGATGTCGATCTCCTCAATCCATCGATTATCTGTTAGACACACTACTAAAGTCCCGTAACGTAGCAAGGGTAAATGTAATGTCGACACGCAGCAATCATAGAAGGCGTTTTGCATTAAGGTATTGAGAATACCTTGAGGAATAGAGTAATCATCAAATTCACGTGCGTCATCTGAATAGTTTCTTATACAAACAATAAGAATCTCCTTCCGTTCATCCTCATTAGCACTAAAAAATCTATCTTCTAATTCGTCAAAGTAAAGCGCTTCTAGGTCTTCCGAAGAATCATTGCTAACGGGTGATAAAGGGGGGGCGTACAAGGGGGGAGGAATAGAAAAAACCATCGCACAATCCTCATTTTTCGAAAAAAATTAAAAAATTTATAAAAACGGAATGCAAGATAACACATGCAATAAACCAAAGTAAATGTTTTTCCCAAAAAGAAATGGTTGTTGCACAATGACAACCACAAAGAAAACGGTCACAGAGAGTTAACTAACCC
>JBAUVX010000205.1:0-2047 GCA_049583465.1 Waddliaceae bacterium
AACACGGATTTTCATTAGGAAGGTTTGGGTAACCTTTTTCTTCAAGAAATTTCCGCGAATTCTATTCTAAAACCTATTTTTAACCATATTTCAATTCAGAATACTTGCTCTAGAATTCTGTGATAGACACCAAAAATCAATTCAGTATCAATAATTAAAATTTATCATGAATATGCTCATATGCCCTGAAAATGCATCCTGATGGTATGTGCTTGGTTTTTTTTCGTGTTTTAATATTTTTATATTTATTTTTAATTCTTAAAATTCTAGTATCCTTTTCGTGAATATGAAGTCTTTTTTTATATCCCCTCGGGATCCCTATCAGAAACAATATGAGGCCCTGCGAGCCCATTACGTAGATGGACTTTCTCTTAAAGAAGTAAGTCAAGTCTTTGAATTTTCCGCGTCGTATCTAAAAAAATTACGCTTCGAAAGTGCACAATTGATGCGAGAGGGAAAAACCCCTTTCTTCCTGCAACGCAAACCGGGACCAAAGGGTCGGTTTACACAAAAGTCTGTAATCCAAGATATCATCAACTTGCGCAAGCAGAATCACGCCATAACTGATATACAAGCATTCTTGTGTGCTAAGGGTCAAAAACTTTCCTTGTCGTCTATCGATCACATTCTGAAAGACGAAGGCTTTGCCCCTTTGTATAGAAGAACTCGCCGGGAAAGAAATGAAACAGTTCTACCGGAGGTGCTTACTTCCCCGGAAACCGTCCCTCTCAAATTTAAGCCGGAAGAATTTCATACCGAAAAGGGTGCAGGTCCTCTTATATTTCTTCCGCTTCTGGAAGAGCTTGGAATCATAGATGCCATCGATAGTGCCGGTTATCCGGGAACTTCGCAAATATCGGCCCGTTCTTACGTACTTTCGTTCTTGGCGTTGAAACTGATCGGCAACCATAGAAGTTCTCATGACGAAAAATGGAACCTCGACAGAGGGCTTGGTTTTTTTGCCGGATTAAATGTGCTTCCCAAAAACGCTTCAATGTCCTCTTATTCCTATCGCGTGACCCGAACAATGAACGAAAAATTTCTTGCAAAGCTTGCTTCCATATTTGATGACCCTGGGGGAGAAGATGAATTCAACCTGGATTTTAAAACGATTCCTCATTGGGGTGATGAGAGCGTGCTTGAAAATAACTGGGCTGGAACTAAATCAAAGGCCATCAAGAGTATTTTGTCACTGATTGTTCAAAAACCCGAGAACGGAATGCTGATCTACACTGATGCAGAAATAAAACATAACAATCAAAATAGAGCGGTTCTCGAATTTGTAGATTTTTGGAAAGATGCCAAGGGAAAATGCCCAAAGATGCTTATTTTTGATTCCAAATTCACAACATATGAAAACTTGAGTCGTCTAAACAAAGATGGCATCAAATTTTTGACATTACGTCGACGTGGAAGAAATTTAAAAAAGTCTGTGCAAGCAATTCCGGAAAGCGAGTGGGTAAGCGTGAAGCCGGCAGGAAAAACACGAAAACACTCTCTTATATCAGTCCACGATAGCCGTTCCACTTTAAGACATTATGATGGTGAAACCCGACAAATCATCGTAAAGGACAACGGGCGAGAAAACCCGGCTTTTCTGATTACGAATGACTTGACAAGTCCGGTAAACGTGTTGATTCGGAAATATGCGAGACGCTGGCTTGTTGAACAAGAAATAGCTGAACAGGTAGGTTTTTTCCATTTGAATCAGCCCTCCTCCTCAATTGTAGTAAAGGTCGATTTTGATTTGACATTGTCTGTCCTCGCACATAATCTGTATCGAAAATTGGCTTGTAACCTTCCCGGCTTTGAAAATTGCACTGTTTCAACGCTGTTCCGAAATTTTTTGGATACCGGAGCACATGTGAGTATTGAAAACGAAAGGATTTGTGTCAGTTTGAAAAAGAAAACTCATATGCCAATTCTTTTCTCCACATCATTGATGAGCAAAAGCTCAGAGCTCTCTTGGATGAGCAAGTCTATTAGTTATCGAGTGGGAACTGCTTCATAAAAAGGTTCCCCGAATTTTCGTAATGAAAATCCGTGT
>JBAUVX010000206.1:0-1744 GCA_049583465.1 Waddliaceae bacterium
GAAATCGTCCGCGCAAAATGCGGAACTTGGGATTCATTTTCTTGTCCAAAATCCGCCTTGATTATGGAGTAACACATCATTTAAGGCGAGTTTCGGACCAAAAAATGATGGTTTTGGACCGAAATCAGGCAATGGATTCTTCTTTCATGATGTGTACAGAGGCGTATCGATGAATCTAATTGCTTGTTCTGCCGCCATTGTGATCAAAGAGAGAGACTGATCTTTAGCGAACTCAACGGGAAGAGTGAAGGTAGAGGCATGGGGTCGATAACGGTGGATCCCCGTTTGAATAGCTTCAACAACCTCTTTTGCCGATAAACACCCTTTAAATGCCTGAGGAGAAATGAGAATGTTCACAGTTGACGCAACGCCCGTGCATACGTCTGATAATCAGCATCGACAAACAGAACAAAGCGCACTTCATCAAAAACGGGGTATTCCTCAGCAAAGTCGCAGACTGTTTTTAAAGCGATCGGAGCTGCTTTTTCAATGGGAAAACCATAAGCGCCTGTACTGATCGAAGGAAAGGCAATGGTTTTGCCCCCATTTTCCATTGCCAGACGCAAACTATTGCGATAGGCATTCCTTAGCTGCTCTTCCTCTTGCTGCCCCCCTCCTCTCCAAATGGGGCCAGCGGCGTGCACGACATGCGTCGCAGCGAGATTGCCCCCCGTGGTGATCACAGCATCACCGGTTGGGCATCGTCCCCGGCTTTCTCGGATTTTTTTGCACTCCTCAAAAATGCTAGGACCTCCTGCATGGTGAATTGCTCCATCGACGCCCCCGCCGCCTAACAGGCGCGAATTGGCTGCATTGACAATCATGTCAACCTTTTCTCGAGTAATATCGCCAATTTTTAAGACGATTTTTGTCTTATTGACGATTTTTTCCTGCGAGAGGTTTTCCACCAATACTGCCCTCGCTGGAGCTCCATCCGCATGAGCAATTTTCAGAGGCAGGCAATAGAGAGTATAGTCCCCGGCATTCACTCCTGAGAGGTTGAGCCCTTCGACAATGATCACTCCCGCTTTCAATAAGATCTCATGAGTGGGAACGATCGCTGCGAAAGGAGCGACAGATAGATAATCCACTCCAACAAGCCGTATCCCTCTTTCCACTAAATACTCAGCGCCGTCAGCTGTGATTGCTGCATAATCATGACAGAACTCTGTCGAATCCTTAATCCATTTTTTTGAATTTCTCGTCTTGAAAAGGACCCGCTTCGCACCTTGCGAAAGTTTGGCTTGTCTAAAAATCTCTGCTGATAAGTGATCCGCCTCCGGCACTTCAATGACTTCTGCGGCTCCTATCAAAATATCCAAAGACAGTTGATCAACGGAATCTCCCCTGGGCAAAAAATGACAAGGGGCATCAACGTGCGTCCCGGTGTGAGCACTCATGCTCATGCGGGTAACATTTGCACCATCTCCATTTTCAATCTTTAGCACTCTTTCAAGAGTCGTCTCCGTATCCCCCGGCCAAAGAGGGAGGTCAGGAGAAATTGTAAGTGTGATATCATGGACCTTGGACTGTGGGATTTCCATTCTTTACCTCCCTAGCAGAGGGTGCCATTTTTCTTTATTTCTCCTCTACCAAAATTCCTCAACTCACGTTAAACCCCACATTCCGCATGTTGCGGGAGGTGATTTCAATAGATTTTTGATTCTAAGTGGGTTACAAAATCGAAGCTTGGTCTGTAGTCACCAATCGAGATTTTGTAATCCACTTAGAATTAAAAAGATGA
>JBAUVX010000207.1:0-1872 GCA_049583465.1 Waddliaceae bacterium
TTCTGAGAATGTTTATACGTTTGAATTTAACCAAAATATGTAGCCAGAAATGTACGTAGAAGAAATAAAACACAAGCGTAATGGAAAAACCTATGCAACGATTCTTGTGAGAGAGAGCTATCGAGATGGCTCGAAAGTTCTGCATAGAACTATTTCAAATATTTCCAACTTACCGAGAAACTGCATCCAACAGATAAAAAGCATGCTTAAGGGCGACGGTACACATAAAATTTCCGTCGAAGATCTTGCCGTTTCTAACTCGAGAGAATACGGTGCTTCCAAAGCGCTTATTGACCTAGCTAAAGACATAGGTCTCGACAAAATGATTTACTCTAAGACTGTTAAATGGAGTCAAAATGCCCTTGCGATGATTTCCGGGAGAATTATGTATCCCTGCAGCAAGCTATCATTGACAAACATCTATCTTGACACAGTTCTTTGGGAATTATGTGGTCATGAAAGAAATTCTCAGCCGGATGTGAATGAAGATTGTTATGAGCCAATGGATGAATTACTCAAACGACAAAAGTCCATAAAAAAGCAACTAGCAAGCAAGCATTTAAATAACGGTTGCATTGTTTTATATGACATCACTTCTACATACTTTGAAGGTGAATACGAGGATTCTGATCTTGTCAAATTTGGATACAATCGAGATTGTAAGAGAGGGCATGAGCAAGTGAATATTGGATTGCTAACAAATATTGAAGGGTGCCCGATTGCCGTGGAAACATTTGCCGGCAACACACAGGATCAAGTTACCGTAAAGAGGGAAATTGAAAAGCTAGTAAACGATTATAAAGTGAAAGATGTTATTTTTGTCGGAGATAGAGGAATGCTAACTCCGAAACGCATCGAAGAAGTGAATAAGGAGCTGATCTTTACCCACAAGTCTAAAATTTAGTACGATGTTCCTTTTTTTTAACTGGGAGCAGGTACCATGAACAGTCGATGGATTCACGAACAATTCGCTAACGTCAATATGAACGACACTCGTCTACAAAAGAGAGCCGTTATGATCGCGCAGGGCTGTGCAGAACGTCCTGAAAAGTCACTATCGGGGCGCTTTGAGGATTGGGCAGGGCTAAAAGCGGCTTATCGATTTTTTAGCAATCCCAAAGTCACGCATCAAGCTCTTCAGCAGCCTCACTATCAAGAAGTGTTGGAAAAAGCTCGCTTCTCACAAGAGCTCGTCCTCTTCATCCGGGATGGTTCAGAGCTTTTATTCAACTCCCACCCATGGACACAGGGGCTTGGTCCTACTGCAGACTGTGCTGGGAATGGGTTGATGTTTCACTCATGTCCGGTTGCCAAATACCATGAGTCTAAAGAGACTGAAATTTTGGGACTTAGCTATCAAGAGGCGTGGGTTCGTCCAGAGAAAAAACCGGCTGATGGTCCAAAGGAATCTGAGGTGTGGCTAAGAACGTTAAAAAAGTCGGGTCGTCCTCAAAAAAATTGGGTAAGTGTTGGCGGTCGTGCGAATGACATTTTCGATTTTCTGCACGGCGCAAACAGCGATGGATGGAATTTCGTAGTACGGGCGAGACATGATCGAAAAGTGGAGATTAATGGCATCCAAGAGCGCTTTTTTCCATGGATTCGTCGACAGGCAGCAAAGTGCAAATCGAGGCTGTTTTTGAGAGCTAAAGGAAATGAGTTTTCTGGTGAAGTCGGGCTAGAAATAACCTGGGCCAAAGCGAAGTTATTGCCGCCTGGCAAAACAAGCTCGTTAGCAGAAGAAGAAGTAACATACATTCGAGTATGGTGCCCCGAGCGACCTAAATTAGAGTGGCTATTAATTACGAATCTCCCTGTTGAGAACGAAGAGGATGCCCAAAAAATCGTCGAGATTTATCGGCGGCGTTGGCT
>JBAUVX010000208.1:0-1760 GCA_049583465.1 Waddliaceae bacterium
TGGGCGAAGGGAAGCTTATGGAGGAGGTCATTGGATACGATGACCATGAATCCCATATTCCGCATGTTGCGCGGGCGATTTCTTCATTTTTTTGATTCTAAGTGGGTTACAAAATCTCGATTGGTGATTACAGACCAAGCTTCGATTTTGTAACCCACTTAGAATCAAAAATCTATTGAAATCACCTCCCGCAACATGCGGAATGTGGGATGAATAATGAAACAATTCAAGCTCGAGAAAATCATGCAGATGCTAAAAGATGCCGCAGATTAAGGGAAAAGACTATTACCAATAATTGGCAAAGATGTTATCCTTTGCGGGCTGCTAGTGCTCTGTCAAGCTTAAATTAAGAGGCTGGGCCGCGCCAAAGCCCTTAATTTAAGCTTGACAGAGCACTAGTACCTCATCAACTTAATTGTTGTGTTGGTCAGTGTGCAACAACGTTAAAAAATTTAGAGAAAAAGGAAAGAAAAGATGAACTTAACCAATTTTGGACTGTATTCACACTCGTCATTTCATCAGTACTCATATTATGCACACCATGCACAGAGCAAACAAAACCCCGCACTCGGAACTGAATTTAAAAACGGCCCTCTTTTCCCTCTATTTGGACAAGCCCCTTTAATGCCTCGCAAGCTGAGCTTCAAGGGCTCCCCGAATGATAATGCCATGCCTTCTGTGCAAAAAGTATGCCTCCAGTATGAAAAAGCCTTTCATGAAGGAGGGAATACTCACCAAATTCGCAAGGTTATAGCCGCCACTGAGGGCTTTGTGATGAAACATATTCATGCAATGCCTGAGAATGATCTTGACGCTCTTTCTCTTGATTCTGGTCAGATCCCTCCAACACCTAATAAGAAGACGCCTGAGGACAATAATTCCGTGAATAATGTCGAATGTCCTGTAAGTGAAGTATGTCGTCAGGTTAAAAATGGAAACCTTTACTGGAAAAATTGTATCTTAAAGTTAGCTCCCACCCAATACAGGAAAGGAGATTATCACCAAATTCACCAGATCATAGACATCGATGGTATTCCTCCTATCCCCCATGTAAATTGGAGGAGTTGTCTGGTCAAAACTCTTCATCCACTACGAATATATCAAGCCGGTAAACGCAGTGGTCGCGCGACAGCTTTTCGGAAAAGGATTGCCTATCATGAAAATGCCTGGCAGCAATTTTGGCAATTAAAAGAAGTCGGAATCGCTGTTGTTCCCGTCTACAATAATCCCGCTCTTGACTTTTTCTGGTTAATGCCTAGAGTCCCTCCATTACCTCCGGAGAGAATACCTGAAAAGGATTTTGATCTGACTGACAAGCAATGGGCTCTGCTATTTCGCGTCGCAGAAATTTGCCGACTAGCCATCACACATCAGATTCATATTGATTTACGACCGGAAAATTTTTACATTCAGCCCAATGGCGAACTTGCTTTACTTGATTTTAGAGAAGAACAAAATCCGGAAGATATAGAAATGGATTTGAGGAAGGGACTTCGCAAATTTCATAATCAAAATCCGGAAGCCAAGAACCTTTTGAAGAGATATCTTGGTGATCTGATTCTTTGGCATTTAGAGGAAGAGTTCTAATCCCTCATCAGACGTTCGCGGTTGCGGTCACTCTCACACTCACTGTCTTTTATCCTATTGCGCCGAAAAACCCGGTCATTTATGACCGGGATGTAAGGCGCTCCGGTACTAGCTAGGGTTTTCCTGCTGTTGGATGTATTGTGTCAGTATCTCTAGAGGCGCACCTCCGCAGC
>JBAUVX010000209.1:0-4979 GCA_049583465.1 Waddliaceae bacterium
CTGTTGGGATGTTGGATTCCGATACACAGATTTTTGTGTGAGCAAAAAAAGAAAATGTGGAAGCAAAAAGGGGGGGGGAGGATTTGATGCTAACCTTGTAAATAGCAGTGAAAATCTCTCCGGAGAATTGAATCATTCCGGTTTTGATGGATGGGAGTATCGTGGCGATAAAGATTTTGGCAACTTTCATTTTGATGCGCAAATCCTTGACATTGAATTAGGAAGCTGCTGTTTTTTTGATTGCTGCTGTGGAAAGATCAGACCTTTTGCCGGAGCCAAACTTGCGTGGATCCATGAAAAGTTTAAAACAAATAACAACTTTTCCAATGGGATGGGCTTTGGTGGTTTTGGCTTGAATAAAAACGGCTCAAGGCACAGGTTTCAAGGCTACGGACTCTACCTCGGTGGAGAAGGATGTTGGGAGCTGTTTGAATGCCAACTGTGTAATACCTGCATCCCTGTTTCGTTTGTGACAAGGCTAAGTACAGGAATCTTACACTCAAGATTTAGACATAAGGAAAAAAACCATTATGGTTCCTATCATGATCGTGATAAGAGAGAGAAGGAGTGCCTTTTCATCACAGTCAATGAACTGTTCGCCGGAATTGATTTCGCCTACCGCGAATTTTGCGACTTTAATGCTGATTTGAGCATTGGCTACGAAGTACAAAGTTGGCAAGGATGGCGGGAATTTAACAGTCGATCAGACATCACTTCGCTAGGATTTGGCGGGCTTGTCGTTCGATTAGGCGTCGAGTTCTAATTTCGCCTTGCTCCTTGTTCGATCTTCCGGTAATTGAACCGGGAGGAGAAGTTGGATCATTTCTGCAAGAGTTTTTGCTCAGCAAAAACTCTTGTATTTTTTTCCCAAAAAAGTCAGTTTTTTACGATCGTCCGACCAAGGGAGCTTCTACGTTGCCCGCATGCCAATTCTTGAACGTGCTTGGGGATATCTCTGCAGGATTTTTACCCTCTCCATCCACGTGCAAACTTGCCTGAGCAGCCTGCAAAACTTTTAGGACTCGAAGCCCTTCCCTCCCATCTGTTCGCGGAGCCGCACGCTCATCGCAGGAGTGGAGAAAATGTAAACATTCACAGCGGAGCGGCTCCTCTTCAGGAACCGAGATCTTTTCCGGTTCCTGCTTATCAATAACAGGAATCATCCCTTGCGACCGGTTCAGGCGATAAGGGTAGAGAAGAAGCTTTTCCTCCCAAGGTTTCGTGTCGTCAAAAACAGCCATTGCCGAAGAACCGACGACGACAAGTTTTTGTTCCTTAAAAGGATGCAGCCAGCTGACGTAGATATGCGCACGGATATCCCCCTCAAAACGCAACGTCGTCAGAGTCGTATCGGCAACATTAGGCAAAGCATAGGCAGCTCCTGTGCAACGCACCTGAACGGGTAAATTGTTCCCGCACAAAGACAAGATGAGAGAGATATCGTGAGGAGCAAAATCCCAAAGAACGTTCTCTTCCTCTCGTATCGCTCCTAAATTTAAACGATGGGAAACCATGTACCGGAGTTTGCCCAACTTCCCGCTCCAAACGATCTCTTGTAAACGGCGGACGTAAGGATGATAGTGAAGAAGATGCCCGACCATCAATATTTGCCCCCCCTTTTCAGCAATATGAATGAGTTCTTCACCCTCTTGACTGCTCAGACAAAGTGGCTTTTCAACATACACATCTTTTCCTGCAAGCAGCGCCTCTTTTGCCAGCTGATAATGCTGCCTTGCCGGAGCCGCTATCACAATGCGGGAAAGCAGGGGGTGATCGAGCACCTGCTTGAAACCGGTTGCCATGTTGACTTCCGGATATTTTTGTTGAAAACGGGCCAGTAAGGATGGGTTCGTATCGCAAATGGTATGCAACACCCCTAACTGAGAAAAATTCCGAGCCAAATGCCTCCCCCACCGTCCGGCTCCAACAAGGGCGACGACTTTTTTAGACTTTTCCTGCCTCATCACTGCCTTCTCAAACATTAAGGAGTGAAAGTGCGCTCACAGCCTCAATGACCCGGTCTTGATCCTCTTCGCTGAACCAGGGGTGAATGGGCAAGCTGAGGACCTCTTTGGAGGCTTGTTCAGAAAAGGGAAAATCCCCTGTTTTGTAGCCAAGGTTTGAAAAAACGGGTTGTTGATGCAAGCATTTGGGATAATAGATCGCTGTCGGAACGGCTTTCTCTTCGGTTTTCTCCAATAATTGATCTCGATTCGAAACACGGATGGTATACTGAGAAAAAACGTGTGTGTTTCCCTCTTGAATCGTGGGAGTTATGCAGACATTTTGCAGATGTTCAGAGTAGCGTTCGCCAATCTTTCTTCTTGCCGCCAGCTCATCATCCAGGCGGGGAAATTTTGCTAATAAAATTGCCGCTTGCAGAGTGTCTAAACGTCCATTCATTCCTAAATGGATATGGGTATATTTTTCTTCACTCCCATGCAAACGAATCAGGCGCATGCGATGCGCCAGTTGATCACTGTCGGTAAAAATTGCACCTCCATCTCCATAACAGCCAAAAACCTTTGTAGGAAAAAAGCTTGTCGATCCAATAGTGGTGGCGCCGCAGCTACGCTTGCCGTATTGAGCCGCTCCAAAACTTTGGGCTCCGTCTTCGATTACGGGGATTTTATGTTGTTCTGCTATGGCATTAATGGAAAGGCAGTCCGCCATTTGACCAAACAAGCTGACGGGGATAATGGCTTTGGTTTTTGGGGTAATAGCCGAAGCCATTTTCTTGACATCGATGGTATAAGTGTCCAGATCGATATCCACAAACCTAGGCGTTGCTCCCAAGAATTTTATCACTTCCGCAGAGGAAATGAACGTGAAAGGAACGGTGATGACCTCATCGCCGGGTCCGATTCCCAACGCCATCATAGCGATAAGCAAGCTATCGGTTCCACTGGAAACAGCAATGCAGTGCTTCACTCCAACAAAATCTGCCAAGGTTTTTTCCAACGTTTTCACCTGCTCTCCCATAATAAAGTTTCCCTCATTCAAAACCTGATGAATGCCTTGGTCAATGGATTCTTTATAGAGTCGATATTGTTCTTTGATGCCGATCAGTTGCATAGGACCTCCTTGTTATGCTGGAAAAACTAATGGATGATTTGAAGGAAAAACATGGCGCGTGTCAACGATCGGAACTCCCAGCGATAGCATCTCTTCTTTTGAAAAACAGCTATGATGAGTAGAGAGAAGAAAACAGTCATAGTTTTTTGACAATTCTTTGTGCTTTTTTCCAATGAGATGGGGATACTGACGTGTGCAGCCAATTTCGGGGATAAGGGGATCATAGTAATCGACAACAGCCCCTTTTTCTTCTAAAATTTTGATCAATTCCAGGCTTGGACTTTCACGCATATCATCGACATCGGTTTTATAAGCGAGACCAAGAATCAGTATGCGCGACTTATTCAAAGGTTTTTCAAAAGAATTTAAGCAATCCTGTACCTTGCTCAAGACAAATTTTGGCATAAAACGATTGATTTCTCCCGCAAGTTCAATGAATCTGGTCGCAACGCCATATTGTTTTGCTTTCCATGTTAAATAGAAGGGATCGATAGGAACGCAATGACCTCCAAGCCCCGGCCCCGGCCAAAAAGGCATGATGCCAAACGGTTTTGTTCCCGCGGCTTGGATCACTTCCCACACATCAATATTCATCGGTTCGCAGATCATCTTGAGTTCATTGACTAGCGCGATGTTGACGCTGCGAAAAATGTTTTCAAAGAGTTTCGCCAACTCAGCAGTTTTTGCGTTGCTCATCGGAACCACTTCATCAATCGCAAGAGAGTAAAGAGCGGCCCCTAGACTTAGGCTTTCTTCGCTGCATCCTCCGATCAACTTGGGAATGTTTTTTGTGTCATACAGCCGATTGCCGGGATCTTCTCGCTCCGGACTAAAGCAAAGATAAAAATCTTCTCCCATTGTGAGGCTTCCCTCCTCTTCCAGCAGAGTTTTAACCACTTCATCCGTTGTTCCGGGCCAAGAGGTACTTTCAAGGGAGATCAAAGACTGTTTTTTGACATGGGGAGCAATGGCTTTGCAAGTGGCGACAATGTATTTTAAGTCGGGTTCTAAATGCCGGTTAAGAGGAGTCGGAACACAAATGATGACGGCATCGCAACGGGCAATGTCTCGGAAATCCGATGTCCCAAAGATAAGCCCCTTCTCGCGAGCATCCTGCAATCGGTCCGGATTCATGTGTCGGATATAACACTTTCCGGCATTGATCGCTTGAATTTTACTCTCGTCAATATCAAAACCCAGCACGCGCACTCCCGCTTCAGCAAATCCTAAAGAAAGGGGGAGGCCGACGTATCCTAAGCCAACAATACCGACAGTGATTGTTTTCGCTTTGATCCGATCAATTGTGAGCGGTTGCTCTTTTCCTTTTGTTTGTTGGAGTAATTCCGTCCCCATTTAACCGCCAAAAATACTGCTCTTTAAACCCGGGTTGTATGGATAACTGTTTTTAAAAATCTTACCACCCATTTTCACGTTCTGCGAGAGGTTTTCCGCACATCCCGGGTTTTAATGTATTCCGCATAGCATGCTCTAAGAAGCGGTCTTTATCTATCAATCCTAAGAAACTAATGACTAGCTAAAGGGCTTTTTCAATAACCTTGCGGTGTTATGCCAAGCTCGACATGGTTATTGAATTATGCCCTAAGTTCCCCGGGAATGTGTGAGGAACTGAGGTTCAACGACAGATTTTAACAAACTTTATGCAAAAACGCAACATCGACTTTGCAAAATTTTTAACCCGCATTCCGCATGTTGCGGGAGGTGATTTCAATAGATTTTTGATTCTAAGTGGGTTACAAAATCGAAGCTTGGTCTGTAGTCACCAATCGAGATTTTGTAACCCACTTAGAATCAAAAAAATGAAGAAATCGCCCGCGCAACATGCGGAATATGGGATTCATGGTCATCGTATCCAATGACCTCCTCCATAAGCTTCCCTTCGCCCA
>JBAUVX010000210.1:0-8588 GCA_049583465.1 Waddliaceae bacterium
TTTTTGATTCTAAGTGGGTTACAAAATCGAAGCTTGGTCTGTAGTCACCAATCGAGATTTTGTAATCCACTTAG
The DNA here is from genome assembly GCA_049583465.1 of Waddliaceae bacterium. GTDB lineage: Bacteria > Chlamydiota > Chlamydiia > Chlamydiales > Waddliaceae > JBAUVX01. The sequence goes on from JBAUVX010000210.1 coordinate 75, forward strand.
AATTAAAAAGATGAAGAAATCGCCCGCGCAACATGCGGAATGTGGGATTTATTGGATCTTTTTTAGCTCTTATTCTCGCCAAACTTTCGAAGAAGAGCTAAAAAATCTCAAAAAAGAAGTGATTTGATTTATGCAGCAACCCATTGCCCCAATGCCGATTCACGAACTTGTTCGGGTATAGATTGCTTGCGTCGATTTTCTACATTTGAGAAAATAGAATAAACGGAAAAGAAAGGATAAAAACCCGGGTTGTGTGGAAAACTGCTGCTACAGGTGATTTTGAGTGCCTAGATTTTTTCTGCAAGGCTGAAGGCAAGAGCTCTTTAGGACTTGCTGAAAAAAGATAGGTGCTCAATCATTTGCGGCAGCATAAAAGTTTGCTCTAGCAGAACGCAAAAAAATTGCCGGCAATCTTTTTAAAAGCAGTCTTCCCTTGACTCAAAGAGTCAAGTTTCAGCCTGTTTTTAAAAATCTTACCACGCATTTTCACGTTCTGCGAGAGGTTTTCGCACAAACGGGTTAAAAGAAGGGCAAATTGAACAATGTTTAGGAGGAAATAGAATGCCGCTCAAAAAAACTGAAATCGCCAAATTTAAAAAAAGACTAGAAGAATTACACATAGCGCTGACAAAAACATTGCAAGGGTCTACGGAAGAAATTAAAGCTTCGGATGAAGGCACAGGATACTCGCAGCATCAAGCCGATCAAGGCACCGATGATTTTGATCGCACCATCAGCCTTGAAGTCACAGGACAAGAATATGAAATTCTCAAGCAAATTGAACGTGCTCTCGAGAAAATTGACGAGAATACCTATGGGATATGCGACATTACAGAGAAAGAAATTCCAAAAGCAAGATTAGAAGCGGTTCCTTACGCGACGATGACTGTAGAGGCTCAAGAGAAGATAGAAAAAGGGCTGCTATGACTGCAAAAGCACCCAAAGGAAAAAAACGGGTGAAAAAGGTCAAAACGAGCCGGCTAGGCAGGAGTCTTATCCCTTTTTTTATCGGATGCTTTTTGCTCTTTGCCGATGCTGTAACAAAATACTATACGCACACCTCCATTCCCCGCATGGACCATGAAGCTCAATGGTATCCCTATAACGGAATCGGACTGTTTGAAAATTTTTTTGGAATCGAAGGTTCTATTGTCCACGCCACGAATCGTGGAGCTGCTTGGGGAATGTTTTCCGACTTTCAGAACTATTTACTTCTTTTTCGACTGGTGTTTATTGCGGGGTTATTCGTGTACATCCTGTTTTTTAATCGCAATCGTTTCCCGGTTATCCCGCTAACTTTGATTCTTGTTGGGGCTATAGGGAATATTTTGGACTACTTTATCTATGGCCACGTGGTCGATATGTTTCACTTTGTTTTCTGGGGATATGACTATCCTGTCTTTAATTTGGCAGATAGTACCATTTTTATTGGCATTTGTGGAATCTCTCTGGTATCCTTGATAAAATACAAATATTCCCCTAAGTGCAGGGCATGAACCGGGAAGCTATGAAACTATCGGCAAAGTCTCCCTACCGATTTTTGAATCCCGGAATCTGCAGAAAAATTAGCAGAAGACAACCTGAACATGCTTTACGGATAGGTTGATGCAAGTATCCAAATGGCTGCGTATACAAGTCCTTCTCAATGAAGAAGAAATGGAGAGCCTGTTTTCTGCGCTGGGAAATTTCGGCATTTACCTCACGGGAACGATTACCAAGACCAGTGCAGGAAGTCTCGAAAGACAAGAATTCGTGGATGCCTATCGTCGTTACGTTCATACACTAAAAGAAGGGAATCTTCCCGATGATTCCCACTATCGCACTCCCTTTTCCTCTGCGCTTTCCACCGCAACAGACCATTTTTTTGTCATTCCCGTCAATGAAGAAGAGCAGCTATTGCGTGTCTGTAAACCTGTCGTACAGCTGCAGCTGCATCGGATGGGATATTCCCTTTACGACGGGAAATTTCGGCCGATGATTTTCGGCAGGGAATGCATCGATTGGGGACTGCAATTTTCCTATCCTCAACTGTATCGCGATCCCGACACGCATCAAGTGGAAAAAGTCGAGGCCGGGGATAAGTTTCCCAATACAGAGCTGTTCCACACATTCCGCAGGTGGTGTCGGCAGCATTCCGTTCCTACTCCTTTTGTCGTAAATGGGGAACGGGTGAATACTCCTATGCGCTTAGGGAAGCAATGTTTTTCTTGGATTAACCGCCATCCGAAGCTCGCCGAGAGAGGCATATCAGTGAGAGCGGCAAATGGAGATTGAACTTGTCGTTATCGGAGATGAAGTTCTCGCCGGCTTCACGGTGAATACAAATGCTGCATTCATTGCTCAAGAGCTTCTTAAGAACGGATATTCTCTCTCCCGTCAAACAGTGCTGCAGGATGAGGCATCTTCGTTGCTCGAAGGTCTGGAAACAGTCCTTCAGCGATCCGATGTCGTGATCACTACAGGGGGATTGGGACCGACTGTCGATGATCGCACTCGAGAGGTCATCGCAAAACTCTATCATGTCAATTTGGGCTTTGACGAGCACATCGCTAACCATCTCGAGGCAAGATTCGGAAAAGATTTGCCCACTTTGAAAAACCAAGCCACAGTGCCTGAAAATACTGAGATCTTTCTTAACTCTGTCGGAACCGCGCCCGGATTTGTCATGAGAAAAGAAAACAGCACGTTGATTGTCCTTCCCGGAGTTCCCGATGAAATGAAAGCGATGCTGACAGAACAGGCGATTCCTTATCTTGTTCAAGCATTTCCTTTGGAAGAGCGTGTCTACCGGAAAATCCTGAACATTTGCGAGATTCCCGAATTGGCCGTCGACCCTTTTCTTCGAGAATTGAAGACTAAGCACCCCGATATTGCCATAGGGATTTACCCCTCGCCGGGGTTGTTGACGATTCGCCTTGGGGTGGCTGCAATAGACGAAGCGGCAGCGATGGAAAAGCTCGAAAAGCCTTTTGCCGCTTTGGAAACAAGGTTTGCCGCCAATTGCTTTGAGTCCGAAACAGGGCGTATTGAAGAGGCTGTCCATCATCTGTTTGTCGAAAATGGGTGGACATTGAGCTTCGCCGAGTCGTGTACAGGAGGAAGTGCAGCCGGACGGATCACCCTGCTGGCCGGAGCGTCCGACTATTTTCTTGGGTCCATTGTCGCTTATAGCAATGTGGTGAAAACCGAAGTTCTTGGCGTTTCCGAGTCGATTATTCGAGAAAATGGGGCAGTAAGCGCCGAGACGGCGATCGCCATGGTACAAGGGGCATTGACGCGAATGGGAAGTGATTTTGCCCTAGCTGTTACAGGCATCGCCGGACCTGCGGGAGGAAGTGCTGAAAAACCGATGGGAACAGTCTGGTGTGCCGTCTGCCGCCGGGGAGAAAAGCCGCACACGTGGGTGATTCACGCTCGAGGCAATCGGCAGATGGTCATCACACGGAGTGTCAATTCCCTTTTAAGTCATTTACTGATCTATGCCAAGGAAACCTCCCTTCTCTAAATCCAATGCGCGTTATACTTTAGTCGATAGCGGCCATCAAAGAAAGCTCGAGAGATTTGGCCCCTGCCTGATCGCCCGCCCGGCTTCACAGGCTATTTGGGAACCCATGCTGCCGACAACGGAATGGGAACAGGCAGATGCCGTTTTTACTCGAGAGGGAGCATGCCAATGGCTAAAAAGCGCCCCTGAAAGCTGGATCGTTGCGTTAGCGGGAATGGACTTTAAAGTGTCTCCAACGCAGTTTGGCCATTTGGGGCTTTTCCCCGAGCAAAAAGAGTTATGGACGTGGCTAGCCAACACCATTCAGGAGGCTGTAGCCTCCACGCATCATCCCCTTCGGGTTTTGAATCTTTTCGCCTATTCGGGCGGGGCTACCCTTTTTGCGGCAAAAGCCGGTGCAGCAGTGTGTCATGTCGATGCCTCTAAAGGGATGGTTGCGTGGGCCGGAGAGAATGCCAAGATCAATGGCCTAGAGGACCGGCCGATTCGCTGGATTGTGGATGATGTAAGAAAATTTTTACATCGACAAATTCGAAAGGGAAGCAGGTACGATGGCATCATTATAGATCCCCCGACCTATGGCCGCGGGAGCCAAGGGCAGGTCTTTACTTGGGAAAAGGATGTTTTGAATGTGCTAAAATCATGCCGGCGGTTATTGAGCGACACTCCCTTATTTTTTCTGCTCTCTTCCCACACCTTGTATGTGACCTCGTTAGGACTGCGCCATCTCCTCGAGCAAACCATCGATTCATTGAAGGGAAGCATTGACCATGGAGAGATGCTCTCAGAGGGTCGGAAGGGAGTACTGCCGCTCTCGAGCGGGGTGTTTGCAAGGTGGAGACATGGAGCTTAGAATCACCAGCGTGCAAAACCCTCGTGTGAAGCAGGTTGTCCGCCTTCGTGAAAGGCGCGAGCGGCAAAAGAGCGATCGCTTTCTCATCGAAGGATATCGGGAGCTTTTGCGTGCTGTCGAGTCAGGGTGGGAAATAGAAACACTCTATATCTCTCCCTCTCATTTTTTAGGAAAGAACGAGCAATCTCTTATTGATCGTCTAGCATCTGACAAAGTGCCGATCATTCAGTGTTCCGAGAAAGTTTTTCAAAAACTCTCTTATCGCGATCGTCCTGACGGACTACTCGCCATCGCTCCCCAGCGTCATCCCACTCTAGACGATGTCATCGTCCCTGATGATGTTCCTTCTCTATTCGTGATTGCCGAATCGATTGAAAAACCGGGAAATTTGGGAACGATTTTGCGCTCTTCCGATGCTTCAGGGGTGCATGCCGTCGTGGTATGCGACCGCTGTACCGATGTCCATAATCCCAATGTTGTCCGCGCAAGCGTTGGAATGCTTTTCACTGTTCCTGTCGTTGAAGCAAAGGGAGAGCATACGCTGCAATGGTTAAAAAAGCGGAGAGTGTCGATATTGGCTGCAACTCCGGAGGCGGAACTGGAATATACCGCTGTGGATATGACAGGTCCGCTAGCTATTGCCGTTGGAACCGAACAGCTGGGTTTATCGAGCCTTTGGATGGACAGTGCCGATATGCATGTGCGCATCCCGATGTTTGGAGTAGCTGATTCCCTGAATGTTGCGACCGCGACAACTCTTTTGCTTTATGAGGCGGTGCGGCAAAGAAGATCTTTGTTATGATCGATATTCTCTATGAAGATAACCATCTATTTGTGGTCGATAAACCCCCCATGCTCTTGACACAACCGAGTGGGACGTCGAAGGAAAACCTTGAAACGTTTGCCAAGGAACTGATCAAAAAGAGGGAGAAAAAAAAAGGAGGGGTTTTTTTGGAAGCCGTCCACCGTCTTGACAAGCCCGTGAGCGGGATTGTTCTCTTTGCCAAAACAAGCAAGGCTCTTTCGAGGTTGACAACGGCGATGAGGAATCGGCAAGTAAAGAAGTGTTATATTGCTTGGGTTGAAGGGGTTGTCTCTTCTGAGCAAGGAATATTGGAGCATTGGATGGTGCATGACGGGCACCGCGCCCGCCTTGCTGATCAGGAGGATGTTGGAGCGAAGAAGGGAAGGCTGTTTTATCGCGTTAGGGAAAGAAGAAAAGGACAGACGCTGTTGGACCTCCAATTAGAAACAGGGCGTTATCATCAAATTCGTGTTCAACTTTCGGGGATCGGACACCCCATTGTCGGTGATGAGAAATATGGGAGCTGCCAACCCTATTTTGCCCCGGGGTGTGAGAGAGGCATTGCTCTCCATCACTATCGCCTTGAAATTCCCCACCCTATTCGGAAAGAGGCGCTTACTATCTCTTCGCCCAAAAATTTTCTTGGTCATGTGTAAAACCCCTCTTTCCTGTGAAATTCTTCTTCTGCTCTTTTTCTTGAGGCTCTGCCCCAAACCCCGGCAAGGGGCCGGCCCCTTTGCAATCCCCATTATACCCCACCTCCCGCAACATGCGGAATGTGGGTTATACCGAAAACAACTTCAAGATTTGGTTTTTGGCAAAGAGAAAGTTCCCGCGGTTGAATCGTTCAACCCCGGGGCTTTCTCAAAGCCAAAATCCCAAATCTTGAAGTTGTTTCGGTATACTCGCGTTTCTACTTTTTATTTACAGGGTGCTGGCATTTATCTCCCGGATTTCTTAGGATCAAGAAAAGGGAGGGATCATGAAGGAGAGGTTCAACCCCTTCAGGGGGAAAAAAATTGCTATTGTGGCCAATAAGCCCCCCTTATCGGTTGTCGAAAGAGAAGGACAAGAAGTCTTAGAAAGAAGTGTAGGGGGACTCACCGCTTCTCTTGAACCTCTGGCAAGAAATCTGCAAGGACAATGGTTTTGTACCGTTAAAGATTCCGATGCGGTTCTTATTAAAAGCCTTGCGACTCTTCCCTACTCAGTATTTCCCTTGAAGCTCTCGGAAGAGGAAATCAGCAGATATTACGAGGGCTATGCCAATAAGCAGCTTTGGCCTCTTTGCCATTCCTTTCCTACCTCGTCTTTTTTTAATGAGAAGGATTGGCCCGTTTATGTTCAGGTGAATGAAAAAATGGCCGATCTTGTTGTCAGGCATGTCGATGAGGATACGTTTATCTGGGTTAATGACTATCATTTCTTTCTTTTACCCTCTCTCTTACGGAAGAAAAACCCCAGGCTGCAGATTGGATTTTTCTTGCATATCCCCTTTCCCGGGGAAGACATATTTAAGATTTTAGCCAATAGAGAAACCCTATTGGAAGGTCTCTTTGGCGCGGACTTAATCGGGTTTCATACCTCTCTTTATGTCAAGCAGTTTTTCAGCTGTGTGCACGCTGTATTTCCCGGCATCAAGCAAGAGTACAATCGTTTACTCATCGATCATCGACAAGTCGCCGTTCAAGAGTTTCCGATTAGCATCGATTACGAGAAGTTTTGTGAAAGAGCGCAATCGAAAGCGGTACAGAAAAAAGTCAAGGAGCTTAAAAAGGCCTATCGCACCGAGATGGTTGCCATCAGTGTCGATCGACTTGATTATTCTAAAGGTCCTGTCGAGAAGCTCTTAGCGATTGAGCATTTTTTCGACACCTATCCTGAATACTGTAAAACCATTAGTTTCATTCAGCTAGCTGTCCCGTCACGCATTCGCATCGATGCGTACCGTCAGCTTAAGGTGGAAGTCGATACGACAACAGGAAGAATTAACGGCAAATTTGCCCTTGATGGCTGGTCTCCCATTCATTATATCTACAATACCCTTCCGATCGATGATTTAGTGGCGCATTATGTGTTGAGCGATTTGGCCCTTGTGCTCCCTTTGAGAGATGGGTTGAATTTAGTGTCTAAGGAATATGTAGCTTGCCGTGTCAATGAGGATGGGGCGCTTATTCTTAGCGAATTCGCAGGAGCTTCCGAGGAGTTGAAAGAGGCCTTTCTTGTCAATCCCTACCACAAAAATCTAGTTGCCGATGCCATTAAAAAGGCCATTGAGATGCCGCAAGAGGAAAAGAGGCTGAGAATGTGCCGGTTAAGGGAAAGAGTCGAGCATCATAATGTGTTTCATTGGATGAAAGACTATTTCAAGGCTTTTGACGCCGTGACCACCCATTACACTGTGAGTTAGGGGAGGCATCACGGAAAGCCGTTCGAAATTTGACGATATCGGTAGGAGAGTTTTCATGATTAAAGGTTTTCTCTTTGATTTGGACGGTACCTTGGTGGAGACAGAAGCGCTAAAAGCCGAGTCTTACGCTAAGGCTGCGGTGAAACTCAAACCCGCGTTGAGTGAAGAAGAGGTGGTCGAAGGGTTTAAAGACTTTGTCGGCCTATCTCGTGAACAGGTGTCGACAGGGTTGATGAAACGTTTTGGATTAGAGGAAATTGCTCGCTCTAAAATGGAGGAATTTGCTGTCCACCAACCTTGGGAGGCGTTTGCACACGTGAGATTGGAGATCTATCATGTATTGATTTCCGATCCTGAGGTGATCAACAGCCATTTATGTCTTCATAGCCTCGAGCTATTAAAATGGGCAAGAGAGAACAAATACCCAACAGGGTTGGCCACTCAATCTCATCGCCCCCAGACGTTGCGCATTCTTGAAATGCTGAAAATCACAAAGGACTTTGACTCTATTTTTACTCGCGAGGATGTGGATAACCCTAAGCCCGATCCGGAAATCTATTTGTTGTTAGCAGGAGAATTAAATATTTCTCCCGAGGAAAGTTTAGTGATCGAAGATTCGGCAACGGGAATTCAATCGGCGCTGGCTGCAGGAATGCACTGCATCGCTGTGACGACAGATTTTACACGTAAGGGGGTACATCAAATGAATCGTTTCGACAAGCGTTGGATTGTCGACTCTCCTTCCTCTTTAATGGGTGTTGTGCACTCGCTTCTTAGGGAAACGTCTTAAAAGCTGCCCCCCAAACCTTTGCTAAAACGGAAAAGATCGTACGCTAAGCCTCTATTAACCCCATGGGCGAATTGTTAATGCGTTATGAGACCTTCAAACTGTAAAGGCTCGTTGCCTAATTCCATATTCAGTTTGACACACACCGTATGAG